>CALFYR010000678.1 GCA_937954195.1 uncultured Dehalococcoidia bacterium | reverse complement strand
GGGACCATGATGGCGAGCGAAAGCACAAGCGCCTTCAGTTCGCGGGCATCGCCGCCGTGTTCGCTGAAGAAACGGGCCAGCAGGAGGATTGTCGCAATCTTGGCGAACTCGGACGGCTGGACCTGCACCGGCCCGAACGTGAACCAGCTTTTCGCGCCACCCTCCGTCGAACCGAACGCGAGGATGGCCAGAAGCGACAGGATACCGATGGCATAAAGCGCCCACGAATAATGGATGAAGTAGTGGTAGTCGATCTTCGAGACGATGAGCATGGCAACGACGCCGACCGCGGCAAACATCGCCTGCTTTGCCGCCGGGTTGTTCAGGCTGACGATCGGGCCTTCGTACCACGGGAGGGATCCGCTATAGATGAGCAGTAGGCCGTAGACCACGAGGGCGATGGCCGCGAACACCATCAGGTAATCGAACCGGTCCCAGCCCCGCCAGACCGAAGCACCGGCCCGGGCGCGCCCGTAGCTGCCTCCATACGTCAGGCTCGTCATTCGCGGACGTTCTCCATGTAGTAGTCCACGATCTTCGCCGCCACGGGTGCTGCCTTCGTACCGCCCGCGCCAACATCGAAGTACACCGTGACCACGATCTCGGGGTCGTTGTAGGGAGCGAACCCGGTGAACCACGCGTGCTGCGAGAGGATGTTGCCGGGCTTGAAGAATTCGGCCGTACCGGTCTTGCCGGCGATTGACGTGGTCCGCGTAACTGCAGCCGCGCCGGCACCATATTGGACCGAGGCGAGCATGCCTTCCTTGATGACATCGAGCGTGTGCTGAGCAACGCCGACGTCGGTGAACTTAGGTTCCACCGTGCGGACGACTTCGCCATCGGGCCCGATGACGCGGTTGACGACATGGGGCGTGACGAGCTTGCCTCCGTTCACGATGGCCGCGGTCATCCGAGCGATCTGGAGCGGGGTGGCGAGGACGTTGCCCTGGCCGATGGCCGTGTTGTAGGTGTCGCCAAGGAACCATTCGTCGTCCCCGGGGCCCCATGGCTCGCCGACATAGTGGCGGCGCTTCCATGCCGGGTCCGGGATGAGCCCGGCCGCCTCGCCATAGAGGTCGATGCCGGTGGGTTGGCCAAGCCCGAAGCGGCGGGCCCAGCTGGCGAGAATGGTGGCCGACGTCTCGATATCGTCGCCGAGACCCCGGGTGACCCCGAATTCGCCACCTGACGTGATGAAGAAGAACACGTTGGAGGACCATGCGAGCGCGCTCCGGACATCGAAGACCTGGCCGTGGCAGCGCCAGTCCGGGTACACGAAGACCTCGCCGGTTTCGCCCGTCACTTCGAGTTCGCAACCGACGTATCGACTCGTGAACTCGGAGATGTTGCCTTCTTCCAGCCCGGCGGCGGCGGTGATGATCTTGAACGTCGAACCGGGAGCGGCGGAGCTTAGCGCCTTGTTCAGTAGGGTGTACGTGTCGTCGTCATTGTGAAGCGCGACCAGTTCCTCTTCGCGGATATCCGCCTCGGCGAAGATGTTGTTGTCGAACGTCGGGATCGAAACCAGCGCGAGAACTTCGCCGGTGTTCGGGTTCATGACCACGGCGGCTGCGGTGGAGGCGGGCCCGAAGCCGCTCGTGTTCGTGTCCATCGAGTCGAGCAGTAGCTGCGCGACGTAGCGCTGGAGGTCGGCGTGGATGGCGAGTTCGAGCGTATTGCCCGGCAACGGATCCTGCGTGGCAAGCTGCGTGATAAGCCGTCCCTGCGCGTCCTGCTCGGCTGCGTTGTAGCCCGCGGTCCCACGCAGGTCGGCCTCATAGCGGGCCTCGACGCCATCCTTGCCGACCGGTTCGTTCAACTGGTAGCCCAACTCTCGAAGCCGCGGCGCTTCCTCCGCAGTCTGAGCACCGATATACCCGAGGATGTGCGAGAACTCTTCTCCCGCGACGTAATCGCGGCCCGGGGTCACTTCAAGGCTGACGCCCGGCATGTCGACTGACGCCTCGCTGAGCGCGAGTGCCTGCTGGGAGGTGAGGTTCGTGCGCAGCGTGATCGCGATGTAGTCGAGGCCTTCCGCTTCGGCGTCTTCGACGAGTGTCTGGATCTCGAGCGGCGAAACGTCGATCAGCTCGCCGAGGCGGACGTAGATGGGGTAGCGCTTGTCCGGGTCGTCGGGGAGCACTTCGGGCAAGAGTGTCGCCGAATAGACACCGACGTTCTGGACCAGCGCTTCGCCTGCGCGGTCCACAATCAGGCCGCGTGTAGGCAGGATGTTGTTCCGGACGATGTGGTTCTCTTCCGAACGCCGGGCGAATTCGGCGCCGTTGATGATCTGCATGTCGGCGAGCTTGAGCGTGAGGATGGCGAACAGGACGAGGACGGCCACGCGCAACATCGAGAGGTTGCCGTGGGGGCGGTTCCGGCTTGGGCCGGCGGGCGTCCTGAAACCTTCTTCGAACATGCTCATAGGCGCGCGTAGTACCCCGTTCGCTCGAGCGTCATACCCTGGCCCGTCCATCCTATGAGCCGCAACGGAATGTAGGCCACGGTGAGTAAAGCAAGGTCAAGGAAAAATCCTGGTACCAGCACGTCGGTAACGAGGACCCCGAATGCGGCATCGGCGCCGGCCGTCATGGCGCCGAAGGCGAGCAACGTTCGCAGCCAAAGCCCGGTGATCGTCATCATGGCGGCGGCCCGCAGGTAGTGGTTCACCGGTACGCGGGATTCCTCCAGGAAGTACCCAAGCGGCAGGAGTGGCAAGTACCCGAGCAGCAACAGTGCGGGCGCGCGGTCCGAAAGGAAGCCGTAGGCCAACGCCGCGATTGGCGTGCCAATCATGACCGGGCGCGGGCTGCTAAACGCGACAAGCAGGACCAGCGCGAGGACCACGAATTCGGGCACCGCACCGGCCACCGGGAAGAGTGGCGCGACGGTGACCTGGGCCATCGCCGCGAGCAGGATACCGATGCCAATCAGAAAGCCTTTCATTCGGCCCCCAGGAACGACTGCGGCACAAAGCTGGTATCGACCAGGACCGTATCGACCGTCGAAATGCGTACCCGGGGCTCGACCGTAACGTCTTTAAAGAGGTCCTGGCTGGTCCCTGAAATCTCTTTGACCTCGCCGATGGGGATGCCGCGCGGGAAGTTGCCTCCGAGGCCTGCGGTAACGAGGGTATCGCCGACGCGGATCTCTCCCTGCGCGAGTCCCAGCGAAAGCGTACGGTCCGGTGATCCCTGGACGATGCCTTCGGCGCCCGTGGCCTCGACCGTCGCGCTCACCTTGCTGCGCGAGTCCGTTATGAGCCGGACGAAGGAGAGGTCGCCGACCACCCGTGTGACCGTGCCAATGAGCGTGCCCTGGGATGAGAGCACGACCATGCCCGGGACGAGGCCCTTGTTTGCCCCAATGTCGATCGTGACGACATTCGTGAACGCCGAATTGTCGCGGTGCACGATGTTGGCGACTTCGCGGGTGCCTTCGCCTGCGCCGCTCGTGATTCCGAGTGCCTCCTCCAGTTCGCGTACCCGTTGCTCGGCCTGTTCGAGGTCGGTAATGCGGTTCCGGAGTGCCTCGTTTTCGATGCGCAGCTGGGCATTCTCATCCTGCAGGTCGTTGAGTTCGCCAGCATCTGAAAGGACGGAAGCTACCGGGCTGAAAATGCCGGTAAGTACCCGTTCGAAGGGCGCGGAGACCCGGAGAAAGAGACCCTGGAACGGGCTGAGCAGGCCGACTTCAGTCATGACGGCGAGCATGAGCGCGAGCCCGACCATCGAAGCAACCCACCATGAGTACCGGTTGAGTATCAGCATGGAATCACCAGGGGGCGCGGTTCGATGCTACCGCCCCTGCCTGCGGGAGGCCAATTGGGACTGCACCTTATTCAGGAGGGCGGCTTCTTCGAGCACTTCGCCAGCGCCACGGACCACGCAGAGGAGTGGGTCCTCCGCGACATAGACAGGGAAGCGGGTTTCCTGGCTCAGGCGGCGGTCCAGGCCGCGGAGCATGGCGCCGCCGCCGGCGAGCGCAATGCCGTGAGCCATCAGGTCGCTGACGAGTTCTGGCGGTGTGATTTCGATGGATGAACGGACGGCTTCGACGATGGCGCTGATTGATCCAGCCAGGGCGTCGCGGATTTCGACCGTGCTGACTTCGACGGACTTCGGGAGGCCGGTGGCGAGGTCGCGGCCCCGGATGTCGATCGTTTCCTCCGGGTCGAGCGGGGCCGCCGACCCGGCCAGCTTCTTGATCTCCTCAGCGGTGCGTTCGCCGATGAGGAGGTTATGGACCTGGCGGGCGTAAGCGATGATGTCCTGGTCCATTTCGTCGCCCGCCACGCGGATGGAGGTGCTGACGACCATGCCCCCAAGCGAGATGACCGCAACTTCGGTGGTGCCGCCACCGATGTCGACGATCATGCAGCCAGCCGCTTCCATCACCGGCAGGCCGGCTCCGATGGCGGCCGCCATGGGCTCCTCGATGAGGTAGCAGGAGCGGGCGCCCGCGTTCAGCGCGGCATCGTGCACTGCCCGCTTTTCGACCTCCGTGACGCCGCTTGGGATGCCCACAACGACGCGCGGCTGGGCGAGGAAGCTCCGGTCATGCACGGCGCGGATGAAGTAGCTCAACATCTTCTCGGTGACTTCGAAGTCGGAGATGACACCGTCTCGGAGTGGGCGGACCGCGATGATGTTGGCCGGCGTGCGGCCGACCATGCGCTTCGCCTCGGCACCGATAGCGAGGATCTTTTTGGTCGTCCGATCGATGGCAACAACGGACGGCTCATCGATGACAATGCCGCGGCCCTTGACCATGACCAGCGTGTTTGCCGTGCCAAGGTCAATCGCGATGTCGTGCGAGAGGAAGCCAAAAAGGCCAGCGAGCGGATTCGAAAACGCCAAGGGCGTGTACCTGTATCGGTTCGGAGCCCGCGAAAAACCGCGGAGGGGTAACCCACACAGTATAGGCCGCAACACGGTGGCGAGCGAACACTTTCCACTTCGCGCTTTGTGAAAGCGCCGATCCTTTTCTTAAGCGCCTAGTTCAGATTCAAGGGCCGCTGGTCCTTCCTGAAGGAGACGTAAGAACTGCGATTCATCAAGCGTCTTCGTCCCGAGCTTTTCGGCCTTCGCGAGCTTCGTTCCGGCCTCGGCCCCCACCACGAGGAAGTCCGTTCCTTTGGTTACCGAGCTGCCAACCTTGCCTCCGAGGTCGCGGATACGGTCCTCAGCTTCATTGCGGGAGATCGCGTCGAGGCGGCCCGTTACGACCAGGGTAAGACCTTCGAGCGGCCCGCCGGCGCCGGCCGCTGTGCGCTCGAAGATTGGGTTCACGCCCGCTGCCACGAGCCGCTGCACCACGTCCCGGTTCTCGGGTCGGGCCACCCAGCTCGCGATGCTCCCGGCGACCACCGGCCCGATCCCCTCAAGCCCCTGGAGCGACTCTTCATCGACCGAGAGGAGAGCTTCCAGGCTGCCGAGATGTTCGGCCAGCAGGCGCGCTGTTTCGAAGCCCACGTGCCTGATGCCCAGCGCGAACAGCACGTTCGGTAGTGGCCGCTGCTTGCTCGCCTCAATTCCACGTAGGAGGTTCCCGGCCCCCTTTTCCTTGATGCCCGGCAGGGTCATCAGTTTCTCGGCGGTCAGGTCGTAGATGGCCGCGATATCGGTGGCGAGGCCCGTTTGATGCAGCGTGTAGGCCATGCGCTCGCCCAGGCCCTCGATATCCATGCCGCCGCGGCCGGCGAAGTGTTCGATCAAGCGGATCTGTTGGGCCGGGCAGGCGCCGTTCGGGCAGTAGTACGCCGCCTCGGCCGGCTCGCGATGGAGCGGTGTGTGGCAGGTTGGGCATTCGGCCGGCATCTCGAACTCTTGCTCGTCGCCGGTACGCAGGCTCAGGACCGGGCCAACGACCTGGGGTATAACCTCGCCGGCCCGCTGGACGATGACGGTATCGCCGACGCGGATGTCCTTCCGGCGAATGTCCCCTTCGTTGTGGAGGGTCGCCATCGAAATGGTGGCCCCCCCGACGACGACGGGTTCGAGCACGGCGAACGGTGTAATGACACCGGTGCGTCCAACGTTCGTCGCGATGTCGCGTAGCTTCGTCGTCCGTTGCTGCGGTGGGAACTTGAAGGCGGTTGCCCACCGCGGTTCGCGCCCGACATACCCGAGCCGCTCCCAGTCGCGCGTGTCATCAAGCTTCAGCACCACGCCGTCGATGTCGTAGTCCAGCCGCTCGCGTTGGTGGCCCCACCACTCGATTCGGCTGTGAACCTCGTCGATGCCGCCGTGCAGCCGTAGTTCGGGGTTGATGTTGAAGCCCATGGCCCCAAGCCATTCGAGCGTTTCGTGGTGGCTGTTGGGACGGGGACCCTCGGACCAACCGAGCTGGTAGACGAACATCGCCAGCGGCCGGCTGGCGGTGATGGATGGATCCTTCTGCCGGACGGAGCCGGCGGCGGCGTTCCGGGGGTTGGCGTAGAGCGGCAGCGGCTTCCGCCCTTCCTTCTCCCGCTCGAGGTTCTGCTCGCCGATCGCGTCATTCATCCGCTCGAAGCCGCTCTTGCTCATGTACACCTCGCCGCGGACTTCGAAGAGCGGCGGGTATTCGCCCGTCAGCGTTTTCGGGATGGTGGTGATGGTGCGGAGGTTTTCGGTGACGTTCTCGCCATGGAGGCCGTCGCCGCGCGTGGCGCCCTGGACGAACCGCCCGTTTTCGTACACGAGTGCGATGGCGAGGCCGTCAATCTTAGGCTCGCTGGTGAGCGCGAACCGTTCGGCGCCGACGCGGTCCGCCGCGCGTTTGTGCCACGCCGCCAGGTCCTCCTCGCTGAAGCAGTTCGAGAGCGAAAGCAGGGGCATCCGGTGCTCGACCACATCGAACGTGGTGAGCGGCGCCGCGCCGGTGCGTTGGGTCGGCGAGTCCGGTGTTATCAATTCCGGGTACTGGCGTTCAATTTCTCGGAGCTCGTTCAGGAGCTCGTCGTAGACCGCATCGGGCACTTCTGGGGCATCGAGTTCGTAGTACAGGCGATTGTGGTAGTTGATGAGCGACCGGAGCTCTTCGCTGCGGAGACGCGCGTCGTACTGGGTCGGCGGGGCATCGGCCATAACCGGGAATTATAGGAGCCGGGTCCCCATGTCTCGAACCGATCGGTGGCACCGGGAGAGAGTCGCCAGTGCCGTGCTAGACTCGGGATCCTATGAACGGTCCAGTTGTAGTCATCGATTACGACGCCGGGAACCTGCGCAGTGTCGCGCGGGCCCTTACCCATGTCGGCGCAAACCCACGGGTGAGCGCCGACCCGTCGGATATCGACCACGCGGGCGCGCTCGTGCTTCCAGGCGTGGGCGCCGCCGCCGATACCATGAAGAACCTTCGCGATCGCCACCTGGTCGAACCGATCCGCGAGTACATTGCCGCCGGCCGACCCTTCCTGGGTGTCTGCATGGGGTTGCAGGCGTTGCTCGACTACTCCGAGGAGGGCGGCCGCGAGGAATGCCTCGGGGT
>CALFYR010000677.1 GCA_937954195.1 uncultured Dehalococcoidia bacterium | reverse complement strand
ACCGACGCCGCTTCGGCGTGTGAGCCGAATGCCATCGTCGCGACGATGCGGTCGCCCACTTTGCGGTCGGTTACCCGTTCGCCCGCTTCCCGGATAACGCCGGCGGCCTGGTAGCCGACGACATGCGGGGTGGTCGCAAGGACGCCGCCCTGGCGGTGCAGCGTATCGCCGCCCTGGATACCGATCGCCTTGATTTCGATCACGACACCGCCGGGCCGGCACTCCGGGTCGGGCACATCTTCGTAGCGAAAAACGGAGGGGGCGCCGGTTTCGTAGTAGACGGCAGCTTTCATTGGTGGGCTCCATGAGAAAGGTAGTGTTCGAATCTTACGGGTGATGGTGGTTGCCCGGTCAGTCGGCCCCGCTGGGCGCCCGAGCCACGGAGGGTTGCTGTCCCCCCGATTCCGCCGCCGCTGCCGGCACAATCCCGTGGCTCAGGCGGGTCGAAACGAGCGCGGTGAGCACGGCCACCGTGGCCATTAACGCGAAGACAAGACCAAGCGACCCGCCGGTCCACCCGCCGTTTTCGCCGGCGGCGACGATGCCACCAGCGATGCCAACACCGATCGCGGCCATGAGCGTTTCGTTGAGCTTCATGGCGCCGGCGGCTTCACCTTCCCTGCCCGATTCGGATGTGGAGAGGAGTTCGAGGGAGAACATGGGGTAGGCAAGACCCATGCCAAGACCGCCGACTCCCCATGCGATGGCCACCCAGGCGCCGTGTACCGCGTCGAGGATCGCGAGCGAAACGAGCGCGATACCGGCGGCGACGAGTAGCGATCCCGTTGCCGCGATCTTCGCCCGCGAGATGCGATGGACGATGCGCTCCTGGATCCACGAGCCACCCGTCCAGGCGAGCGTCGTCACGGTCAGGGCGACGCCGGCGAGCAGCGTGGAATAACCCCGGTACGTATCGAGCATGTAAGGGATGAACGCCTCGGCGCCGAAGAAGGCCATGTTGATGAGCCCCGTGCCGGCGACGGCCGCCGGGAGACCCTTCTTCGCCGTGAATGTCCCGGATGGGAGGAGCTTCCGGATGGGCCAGTAGCCCGCCGCGATGCCGGCGGCGACGAGCGCAGCGCCCAGTACGGGCTCCCCGGTTGCGATGCCTCCCAGGGCCAGTCCACCGGCTGTCGCGAGTGCAATGGCAGGCCAGATCTTTGAGGGCGACGGTTCGCCGCCGGGTGGGCCCATCTTGAAGAGCGGCGGCAGCGACAGGAACGCCATCAGCGGGATGACCGGCACGAACAACAGGAATGCCCCGCGCCAGCTGATCCATTCGGCGATGACCGCGGCGACGCCTGGGCCGGCCAGGCCCGGGACAACCCAGGCCGTAGCGAACATCGCGAGCATGCGGGGGCGCAGCTGCTCCGGATAGCCGCGGCCAAGTGCGACGTACGCAATGGCTGGCAGCGCACCGGCGCCCAATCCCTGGATGCATCGCCCGATGACAAGCACAAGCATGCTGGGCGCGAAGCCCGCGACGAGCAGCCCGATGCCGAACAGCGTCATGCCGATGGCGAGCGGGCGGCCGGGGCCGTGACGGTCGGCCTGTTCGCCGGCCCAGGTGATACCGACGATGCTGGCGAGCAGGTAGCCGCTGAAGGCCCAGCCATAGAGTGCGATGCCGCCCAGGTCATCTTCCGCCCGGGGCATCACCGTCGCCACGGCGAGCGCTTCGAATGCGTTCAGCGTGATGGCGAGGATCAGCCCGATGGTGAGCGGCGCGTGCTCGCGGCTGAAAACACTGGGCCGGGGTTCCGTCGTGGCCATCAGACCATTGTGTCCCACCGGGACGGGGGCTGAAACCGGCCCTTTGGGTGACGCCGCATCACGCGAGCGCGAACGTTACGGGCGGGTTCTCGCGGTTGGCGATGCGGTCGTGGCGAGCGCGAATCGCCCCATCGAGTGTTTCGTTGCCAGGAACGATGACATAGAGCTGATCGTTGGTGATCGCGCTGAACACCTGCTCGGCGATGAAGTCGGGCTGCATGATCCCTTCGAAGCGGGTGGCTCGGAGCGCCTGGACGGCCTGCTCTTCTTCTGGCGTCATGCCGCGGCCCTGGCCGTATTCGGCCTGCCGGTTGCGGCCCGAATCGAAGATGTTGGTCGCGACGAACCCGGGACAGAGCACGGACGCGCCGATTGGGTGGCCGGCACGCTTGAGTTCGAAGTACAGCGATTCGGTCAGGGCAACGACTCCAAACTTCGCGACGGTGTAGGGTGCGCCGACGGCGCCGGAGAGGAGGCCCGCGACGGATGCGGTATTGACGACGTGCGCAGGTTCGCCGCTCGCGATCATGCGCGGCACGAACGAACGCACGCCATGGATGACGCTCCAGAGGTCGACATCGATGACCCAGCGCCAGTCGTCGGCGCTGAGCTCCCATGCCGCGCCCCGGGAACCGCCAACGCCGGCGTTGTTGCACAGGATGTGGACGTTGCCAAAACGCTTGTAGGCCGCCTCGGCGAGGGCCTCGATGTCTTCCGCCTTCGCGACATCAGCGCGGTGGGCGAGCACCTTCGAGCCTTTGGCCGCGATGGAGGCTTCGGCCATGGCGAGCGGCTCTGCTTCGATATCGCCAAGGACAATGTTCATCCCGGCCTCGGCAAATCGCTGCGCCATGGCGAGCCCGATACCGCTCGCGCCGCCGGTGACAACCGCGACCCTGCCTTCGAAATCCTGCACGTTTGCGCCTCCGTGGTGATGGTGGGCCCGGAGTATAGCCAGCGAGCCGGTAACAGGGCGTGGGCCTGAGGTTGAGCTCGTTGAACGAAGATCCGGTCGAAAGGTTCACAAACTTGTGACCGAAAGATGCTTCACAAATTACGCGATACGACTATTCTATGGATCCATCCATGGAATGGGGGTGGATGGGGAGGACG
>CALFYR010000676.1 GCA_937954195.1 uncultured Dehalococcoidia bacterium | reverse complement strand
GTGCTGACTTCGCAGCTGAGCAAGGTCGGCGCTCAGCGGGCCAAGTTCCTTGTGATCCAGAACGACCTGTATCGCTCGATGGCGATGGGGCGGTACGACGACCTTCTGAAGGCGGCGGGCAAGGACCCCGCGATGATGATGTTCCTCGACACCATCGAATCGACGGCGGCAGCACCGAACGAGAACTACAGCCGCGAGATGATGGAGCTCTTCTCCATGGGCGAGGGCAACTACACCGAGGACGATGTGCGGGAAGCCGCGCGGGCTTTCACCGGATGGCGGCTTTCGGCGCCGGAGCGGGTGGAGATACCCCAGGGCATTTCGGAAGCCGAGCGGCGGGCGCTGCTGAACCAGGCGTTCGGCGACTACGAACCAGAGTTCCTCGTTCGGCCGCGCCTGCACGATTCAGGCGAGAAGACGTTCCTCGGCCGCACCGGCCCCTGGGACGGCGATGACATCGCCGACATCGTGATGGAGCAGCCGGCCACCGGGCGTTTCATCACGAAGCGGCTGTTCTCGGAGTTTGCGTACCGGGACCCCGCCGATGAGGTGGTCGAAGCGCTCGTGGCGGTATGGGAAGACTCGGGTCACAGCGTGAGGGAGGTTGTTCGAGCCATCCTGGCGAGCGACGAGTTCAACTCCGAGCAGGCATACCGCTCGATTGTCCGAAGCCCGGTGCAGTTCGTGGTCGGCGCGGTCCGCGGGCTGGAAATCGAGACGGACTTCCGGGGAATCGACCGCATCGGCGGGGGGATGGGCCAGGTGCTCTTCGAACCTCCGAGTGTTGGCGGGTGGCCGGGCGGGGCGTCCTGGCTCAGCTCGGCGAACTTCTTCGGGCGCGTGAACTTCCTCGATGCGTTCCTGTTCCCACAGGGTCGCCCCACCGAAATCCCGGTGCTTTCCGGGCTCCCAAACGCCGAAGCCATGGTCGACGAGGCACTACGCCGACTTGTGGATGACAACGTTTCTGATGAGGCACGGGAATCGCTGTACGCACATGCCTCGGCCATTTCGTCGGCGCGAGAACGGGCCGCCACCGTGGCGTACCTGGTATTGGCCAGCCCCGAATTCCAACTTGTGTAAGGAGAAGCACCATGCTTAACCGACGTGATTTCGTGAAGGGCGGCGTCGCCCTCGTCAGCATCGGCACCACGGCCCAATCGCTCCTGAAGGGGACCGTGGCGTTCGCCGCGGAACATCCGGAGGCCACCCGGTTCAACGGGAACGCGAAGACGCTCATCCTGGTGCAGCTCGCAGGCGGCAACGACGGGCTGAACACCGTCATTCCGGCGTCATCGGGTGCCTACCAGTCCGCGCGGCCCGGGCTTGGGCTCGCCGCCCAAGACGTGCTGCCGCTCGACGAAGGCTTCGGGTTTCACCCCAACCTTTCGGGGATGAAGGGCCTCTGGGACGATGGCAAGCTCGCGGTCGTTCGGGGTGTGGGTTATCCCGAGCAGAATTACTCGCACTTCAAGTCGATGGCGATCTGGCAAGCGGGCGACCCGAAGCTTGAGCTCGACAACGGGTGGCTCGGGCGCACGCTGGAAAAGCTGGAGAGCGACGAACACGACCCCTTCCTGGGCTTCAACATCGGGGGATCGACGCCACCCGAGCTACGGACCCCGGAGGTTTCCGTGCCTGCTGTCCGCGATGTTTCGGACTATGGTTTCAAGGTCGGCGGCCAGCTGGCGGAAGAGTCACACCCACGGACGGCGACCCTGCTCAGGCTCTACGAGCAGTACCCCACGTCTTCGCCGTACGGCGTGCTGCTGGAGACAACCGCCGAGAGCGCCGTATCAAGTTCGAAGCTGTTGCAGGACGCAGCGGCCGCATACTCGCCCGCGGTGGCCTACCCGGAGTCGTCGTTCGGAAGCGGGCTTTCGGTCCTTTCCCAGGCGATTGTGGGTGGGCTGGGCGTGCGGGTTGGGCACATCACGCTGGGTGGGTTCGACACCCACAGCAACCAGGAAGCCGACCACTCGGCGCTGATGACGACGCTGGACCAGGGATTGAGCGCGTTCTACCAGGATCTCGAGGCGCACGGCATGGCCGATGACGTGCTCGTGCTCACCTGGAGCGAATTCGGGCGCCGGGTCGCCGAGAACGGCAACGGCGGGACGGACCACGGGGCGAGCAGCGTGATGTTCGCGCTGGGCAACGGCGTGCAGCGCGGGCTGTATGGCGATGCGCCGGACCTCGGCGCGCTGGTGGATAACGGGAACCTGCCCTACACGGTGGACTTCCGCCAGGTCTACGCGACCGTCATCGAGGACTGGCTCGGCGTCCCGCACGAAGAGCTACTCGGGCAGCGTTGGGACCGGCTGGGGTTCGTGGCCGCCTGAGCAAGCCGGCGGCTACACTGCGCCGATGGACTTGAAGACGCTCATCCGCGACATCCCGGACTTCCCCCAGCCGGGCATTCTGTTCCGCGACATTACGCCGCTTTTGGGCGACCCGGCCGGTTTCGGCCATGTGCTGGACCTGCTGGAGGCCGATGTCCGCGGGCGTGGCGCGGAGGCGATTGTCGGCATCGAATCGCGCGGATTCATTTTCGGGACACCACTCGCGAACCGGCTGGCGTTGCCATTCGTGCCGGTGCGCAAACCGGGAAAGCTACCAGCTGCACGGATGAGCGTGGAGTACTCGCTGGAGTATGGGCAAAGCCGTCTCGACATCCACGAGGACGCTCTCGCGCCGGGCACGAGGGCGTACATCGTCGATGACTTGCTGGCGACGGGCGGCACGGCGCTCGCCGCGGCAAAGCTCGTGGAGATGATCGGCGGCACGGTGGCCGGGATGGGGTTCGTGATCGAGCTCGAGACGCTGGGCGGACGCGCGAGGCTGGAGAGCTATCCCGTCACGAGTTTGCTGGTGTATTGAGGAGCG
>CALFYR010000675.1 GCA_937954195.1 uncultured Dehalococcoidia bacterium | reverse complement strand
ACCTCGCGAAGCAGGCCCGCTTTGCTATGGAGTTTTGCGCCGTCGAAAGCTGCGGCAAGTGCACCCCCTGCCGCATTGGCTCCACGCGCGGCGTCGAGGTGATCGACCGCATCATCGCCGGCGAAGAGCGCACCAAGAACCTCGAGGTGCTGGACGATCTGCTCGAAGTTATGAAAGATGGGTCACTGTGCGGGTTGGGTGGACTCACCCCGTATCCTGTAGGGAGCGCCATCCGGCACTTCCCGGAGGATTTCGATAGGACGCCCGTTCCGCATGAGGGAGTAACGCCATGACGCTGGTGCGGGAAACCGACTACGGCACGCCGCTTCGCGAGGCCGCAACGACTGTCACGCTCGAAGTCGATGGCAAAACCGTGACCGTCCCCACCGGCACATCGGTGATGCGGGCCGCGGTCGAATCCGGTGTCACCGTCCCGCGCCTTTGCGCAACGGATAGTCTCGAACCGTTCGGGTCCTGCCGGCTCTGCCTGGTCGAAATCGAAGGCCGCAAGGGCACGCCGGCCTCCTGCACGACCCCGGCCGAGGCCGGCATGAAGGTCACCACTCAGTCCGGCAAGCTCGCCCGAATGCGGCGCAATGTCATGGAGCTCTACATCTCCGACCACCCGCTCGATTGCCTCACGTGCCCCGCCAACGGCAACTGTGAGCTCCAGGACATGGCCGGCGTCGTCGGTCTCCGCGAAGTCCGCTACGGCTACGAGGGCTCGAACCACCTGCACGAAGAGAAGGACGAGTCCAACCCGTACTTCACGTTCGACCCCTCGAAGTGCATCGTCTGTTCGCGCTGCGTGCGCGCCTGCGAGGAAACGCAGGGCACGTTCGCACTCACCGTGAAGGGCCGCGGGTTCGCGTCCAAAATCTCCCCCGGCGACATGCTCTTCCTCGATTCCGAATGCGTTTCGTGCGGCTCATGCGTCCAGGCATGTCCCACGGCCACGCTCACCGAGAAGTCCGTCATCGAGATGGGTCAGCCCACCGATAGCGTCGTGACGACCTGCGCCTACTGTGGCGTCGGCTGCGCGTTCAAGGCCGAGCTGCAGGGCAACGAGGTCGTCCGCATGATGCCGTTCAAGGACGGCAAGGCGAACCACGGTCACTCCTGTGTGAAGGGCCGCTTCGCCTGGGGCTACACCACCCACCAGGACCGCATCCTCTCGCCCATGATCCGGGAGAAGATCACCGACCCTTGGCGCGAAGTCTCGTGGGACGAAGCCATCACCTACGCAGCGAGTGAGTTCAAGCGCATCCAGGCCAAGTACGGCAACGACAGCATCGGCGGCATCACCTCATCGAGGTGCACCAACGAAGAGACGTTCCTCGTCCAGAAGCTCGTGCGCGCAGGCTTCGGGAACAACAACGTCGATACCTGCGCCAGGGTCTGTCACTCGCCGACCGGGTACGGCCTCAAGACCACCTTCGGCACATCCGCCGGCACCCAGGATTTCGATTCCGTTGACGATGCCGACGTGGTCTTCGTCATCGGCGCGAACCCCACAGATGCGCACCCCGTGTTCGCCTCCCGCATGAAGCGGCGTCTGCGAGCCGGCGCCAGCCTCATCGTTGCGGATCCGCGCCGGATCGATCTGGTGCGGCAGCCGCACATCGAGGCGAGTCATCACCTGGCGCTCCGGCCCGGCACGAACGTCGCGGTCATCAACGCCATGGCGCACGTTGTCGCCACCGAGGGCCTGATCGATGAAGCGTTCGTCGCCGAGCGTTGCGATATGGCCAGCTTCAATCGCTGGCGTGCGTTCGTCTCGGAGGAGCGCAATTCGCCCGAAGCGACGGAGAGCATCACAGGCGTCCCCGCCGGGAGTGTCCGCAGCGCCGCCCGGCTCTATGCCACGGCCCGTAACTCCGCGATCTACTACGGCCTCGGTGTTACGGAGCACAGCCAGGGTTCCACCATGGTCATGGGCATGGCCAACCTCGCAATGGCCACCGGGAACCTCGGCCGCAAGGGCGTGGGGGTCAACCCCTTGCGCGGACAGAACAACGTCCAGGGTTCGTGCGATATGGGGTCGTTCCCGCACGAGTTTTCCGGCTACCGCCACGTTTCGGATGACAGCGTGCGTGCCATGTTCGAAGAGGTCTGGGGAGTGAGCCTCGGCGGCGAGCCGGGCCTTCGCATCCCAAACATGCTCGATGCGGCCGTGGATGGCACCTTTAAGGGCATCTACATCCAGGGCGAAGACATCGTCCAGTCCGATCCGAACACCCGCCATGTGACCGCCGGCCTCGCCGCTATGGAGTGCGTCGTTATCCAGGATCTCTTCCTCAACGAAACCGCGAGTTACGCCCACGTGTTCCTGCCGGGCTCGTCGTTCCTCGAGAAGGACGGGACGTTCACGAACGCCGAACGGCGTATTAGCCGCGTTCGAAAGGCGATCCCGCCAAAGGCTGGCATGGCCGACTGGGAGATCACACTTGCCCTGGCCAAGGCTCTGGGATTCGAGATGTCGTACTCGCACCCATCCGAAATCATGGCCGAGATCGCCCGCCTCACTCCCACGTTCTCCGGCGTCAGCTACGAGAAGCTGGACAGGCTTGGCAGCATCCAGTGGCCCTGCAACGACCGTGCACCAGAAGGCACGCCGGTCATGCACGTGGACGGCTTCGTGCGGGGCAAAGGCCAGTTCATGCTGACCGAGTTCGTCGCCACCGACGAGCGCACCACGGATCGCTTCCCGCTCCTTCTCACCACCGGCCGCATCCTGAGCCAGTACAACGTCGGCGCACAGACGCGGCGTACCCCGAACGTCACATGGTTCGATGAGGACATCCTGGAACTGCACCCATGGGACGCCGAGAACCGTGGCATCAACGACGGAGACCTTGTGGAACTCGCAAGCCGTGCGGGGGCAACCACCCTGCATGCCAGGATCTCCGAGCGCATGCAGCCCGGGGTGGTGTACACCACCTTCCATTTCCCTGGCAGCGCCGTGAATGTGGTGACGACAGAGTTCGCCGACTGGGCGACCGAGTGCCCGGAGTACAAAGTGACCGCCGTGCAGGTTCGGAAGACGAGCAAGCCGTCCGAATGGCAGGCGACCCAGGACACATTCCGCGACGAAACCACCCGGCGTCGCGACCGGTCGGTGAACCGGGTATAACCGGAGTTCGATGGAAACCGAGAAAATGGTGCATCGCGCGAACGAGATCGCGCGCTTCTGGGAAGCGTACCCCCACGATGAAGCCCTGGAGGGCGTCGCCGGGCACATTCGCAGCTTCTGGGAGCCCAGATTTCGCCGCCAGTTGGTAGAGTACGCCCAATCCGGTGGAGTTGGACTGCACACCCTCGTCCTGGAGGCGGTGCGGTTGGTAGTTCCGCGCCCCGAATCGACTTGACCTAAGGAACTCCCGAATCGTGAAGAACGAACCGCAGACAGCCGTCCGCAGCATCCTCGATGCCGCTCGTGCCGCAGGCCGAACAATGCTCTCTTCCACCGACGCCCGGGCGATTTGCGATGCCTACGGCATCCCCATGCCAGGCGATGGCATTGCCGCTTCGGCAGACGACGCGGCCGGGCTGGCAAACAGCTTCGGGTATCCGGTGGTGCTGAAGATCGCCTCGCAGGACATCGCGCACAAGACCGATGCCGGCGGCGTGCTCGTGGGCCTGGCGGATGAGGCAGCCGTCCGTGCCGGATACGACACAATCCTCGCCAACGCGCGCGCGTACAACCCCAACGCCCGTATCGACGGCGTTCAGGTCCAGCAGATGGCGCCCGCGGGCCTCGAAGTATTGGTCGGCGCAGTCACGGACCCAAGTTTCGGCAAGATTGTGGCCTTTGGCATTGGGGGCGTGCTCGTCGAGGTACTGAATGACGTGACCTTCCGGCTCGCGCCGACGACCGTTGAGGAGGCCCACGGCATGTTGGAGTCCATCCGCGCGGGCAAGCTTCTTGATGGCGTCCGCGGTGGCCCCGCTGTTGACCGCGATGCGCTCGCGGGAATTGTTGAGAAGGTCAGCAAAGTCGTTTCGGACTTCCCGGAGATCAGCGAAATGGACCTGAACCCGGTCCTCGCGACAGCCACGGGTGCAATGGCGGTCGATGCGCGGATCGCGCTCGACTTCGAACCGAGGCCCGCGCACCGCCGCCCGCCGCACGATGAGATCGTGCGGGCCATGAACCGGATCATGAAGCCGAACGCCGTCGCGGTCATCGGCGCCTCGGCCGAGGCAGGCAAAATCGGGAACTCCGTGATGAAAAACCTCATCAACGGCGGCTACGATGGCAAGATCTTCCCCATTCACCCAAAAGCTGAGGAGATTGAGGGGATCAAGGCCTACCCTTCGGTGAAGGCGGTCGAGGGCGACATCGACATGGCGGTGTTTGCCATCCCGGCGGCCCTGGTTCCGGGCGCACTCCGGGAATGCGGCGAAAAGGGCATCCAGGGGGCAGTATTGATTCCCTCCGGTTTCGCCGAGACCGGCAACGTCGAAGCCCAGGAAGAGATCAAGCGCATTGGCGAGGAACTCAACATCCGGCTGATGGGCCCGAACATCTACGGCTTCTACTACACCCACAAGAACCTCTGTGCGACGTTCTGCACCGCCTACACCGTGCGTGGGCAGGTCGCACTGTCCTCACAATCAGGCGGCATTGGCATGGCCATCGTGGGCTTCAGTCGCTCGGCCGGCATGGGTGTCTCGGCCATCGTCGGCCTTGGCAACAAGTCAGATATCGACGAAGACGACCTGCTCACGTTCTTCGAACAGGACGAAGACACGCAGGTCATCGCCCAGCACTTCGAGGACCTGAAGGATGGCCGCGCGTTCGCCGAGGTGGCGAAGCGCGTGTCGAAAACGAAGCCCGTTATCGCACTCAAGGCCGGACGCACGAGCGCTGGCGCAAAGGCCGCGAGTTCCCACACCGGCGCCCTCGCCGGCAACGACCGCGTCTACGACGACATCCTCAAGAGCGCCGGCGTCATCCGCGCATACTCGCTGCGCGACCTGCTGGAGTACGCACGCGCGCTGCCCGCGCTGCCAACGCCAAAAGGCGAAAACGTTGCGATCATCACCGGCGCGGGTGGTTCAGGAGTTTTGCTTTCGGACGCCTGCGTGGATGGTGGCCTGACGCTGATGCAGATGCCACCTGACCTGGATGCTGCGTTCCGCGAGTTCATCCCACCCTTCGGCGCGGCCGGCAACCCGGTGGACATAACAGGAGGTGAGCCTCCGGCCACCTATCGAAACACCATCAAGCTCGCGTTGGAGGATGACCGTATCCACTCCATCATCCTCGGGTACTGGCACACCATCATCACCCCGCCCATGGTGTTCGCGAACCTGGTAGTCGACATCGTCGAGGAGATGAAGGCCCAGGGCATCCACAAGCCCGTCGTCGCCTCCCTCGCAGGTGATGTGGAAGTGGAGGAAGCGGCAGCGTTCCTCTACGACCACAACATCCCCGCCTACGCCTACACCACGGAGACGCCGGTGCAGGTGCTCGCGGCAAAGTACCGTTGGGCCCGCGCCGCGGGCGCTATGGGGTGAGCCTGGGCCTCCTTAGTGGCGGGGTGTTACCCCCTAGCCGAGCAAATCCGCGACCGCCAGCCCGAACGCGGTGCATCCGCTCAGGACCAGGATGGCGAGCGTGACCCGTCGAAACTGCTCTGCGTTGGTTCGCGCGAACAGGATGTTCCCGTAGGCGCTGGCCACGAAGATAACCGGGACGCCAACGAACGCCGTGCGGACTGAACGGCCATCAACGGCGGAGGCGGTGGTCAGCAATATCACCGCGCCGACCGCCGAGAACAGGAAGAAGACGGCTATTGTGCCGCGAAACTGCGGCGGTGCCATCCGGTTGTGCAGGTAAATGGCAATCGGCGGCCCGTTGATGCCCGTCGAAGTGTTGAGCACTCCGCTCACGATGCCGGCAGTGATGTCGCTCTTCGTGCCGTTCGACGGGATGGTCAATCCTCGCGCAAGTAAGGCCGTCGCAACCAGCACCGCGATAGCTGCCCCCGCTTTGAGCACGGCGGGTTCGACCGCCAGCAGAACCGCGAGTCCGACGGGCATTCCCGCGAAGGACCCAGCGATCATCCCGCCGGCCGCTCCGCGTTGCACGAATTGCCGCAGCCGAATCGATTGGACGGCGTTCATCGCCAGCGCCAGCAGCGTGACGAGCAGCACCGTCTCCTTCGGGCCGATCATCGCCGTTGTTAACGGGACAACAAGGAGGGCAAAGCCAAAGCCCGCGTGCGCCTGAACGGCGGATGCCACCGCCACCAGGCCAAGCACTCCGAGCAGGATGGGCCACTCATACACGGACGGCCACCGCCCCGGTCCACAGTTGCCGCGCCTTGCCCCGGACTATTGGCTTCATTCCGGTGTGGACTGCTTCCAGAACACGTCCTTCCTGTGGAGCTTGCCGTCCCGTGCGGTGATGAGTTCTATGCCGCGCACCGAGAACGCATCTCCGTCGCGTCGGCGGCCGTTGGCCGTGTAGGTCATGACGATCTGGTCCTCGCCCATGCCTCGGATAACGACGTCATCGAATCTGAGGGTCTCGAACATCGCCTCGTTCTCTGCCTGGCCCTGGATGAAACCGGCGACGCCTCTTCGCACCCGTCCATCGGGTCCGTCCGGGCCAAAAGCGAAATGCCACTCCGCATCAGCTGTTACGGCGTCCGCGAGGCGGTCCTCGCGCTTGCTGAAGTAGGCGCTGGCGAAGCGGGCCATGACCGCTTCGGCTTCTGAGTCATTCATTGCGTTGGGCTCCTGGAGGCTTAACCGACTCGCGCGGCGCTGAGCAACACGGTGTTCTTCTGCTTCCGGAACCACTGGTGGGCATCAGCGATTCCCGACTGGGCACGGACATCGGCCTTGTGGCGAGCCGCCGCGCCGTGCGGGAAGCCGGCCAGGCGCTCGGCAATGGCGCATGCCCGCGCCACGACCTCGCTATCCGGGACGACCTCAGCGGCAAGACCAAGTCGAAGCAGTTCTGGCCCCTGGACCCGGTCGCCGTACAGGGTGATGCGGGAGGCAACGGCCTCGCCAACCCGCAGCCGGAGCCACGCAGCGTTGTTCGCAATCGGCGCTCCCTGCTGGATTTCACCGACCTGAAGGAAGGCGGTTTCTCCGGCTATCAGAATGTCGCACGAGAGCGCGAGTGCGGCGCCGGCGTTGATGGCGCACTTCTCAAGGGCGCCAATGATCGGTTTCGGGAATTCGAACAGGGCGATGTTCGTTTCGCGGAAGATGACCGCGAGGTTCTCCGCCCATGGTGGCCGAGGTTCGGCCTGGAGCTCCGTGAGGTCGTGCCCAGAACTAAACGCGCCTCCTTCTCCTCGAAAGACGATCGCCTCGACGTCATCGTCGGTCGCGAGCGATCGGAGCGTCTCCGTGAGCAGCGCGAGCTGTGGGCCGACAAGCGCATTCCGCCGGTGCGGCCGATTCAGAATCAGCTCGGCCCAGCCGTCGTGTCTCGCAAGTTTGATCAGTTCGTTGTCTTCCAATGTTTTCTCCTTTGGGTGGCCGATGACCGGCTAGCGCCCGGTGAACTTCGCCGGCCGCCGCTCAAGGAACGCCTTGATTCCCTCGGCCCTGTCCTCGATAACTACCTCCTTCGAAAGCGGAGCGGCGAACGCCATGAACTCCGCATGAGTCATGTCCAAACCCTGATACACCTGTCGCTTCATGAGTCCGATCGCCCGCGTCGGTGCCACTTCCAATCGGGAGGTCATCGCTTGCACCGCTTCTTCCAGCTGTCCTTGTGGCGCAGCAGCCGTGACCATCCCCGCTGCCGCCGCCTCGGCGCCCGTGTAGGACCTCCCGAGAATCAGAAATTCCAACGCGCGCGTGAGGCCGATGGCGCGCGGCTGGAACCAGCCGCACCCGGTGACCGCGTGCATCCCGCGCTCGATGACGCGCTGGTCCCGGAGTTCCGCGTCCTCCGCGGCGATACGGAAGTCACATGCCATCGCCAGATCGAGCCCAACGCCGAGTGCAAACCCGTGAATGACGGCGATCGTTGGTTTCGGTGCATCTCGCAGGGCCGCCTGGAGCGAGGCATGCGAGATCGGGGCCGCAGGCCGAAAGCGAAAGTCCTGCGGCAGTTCCCCCATCCCACGGAGTTCGTCGCCGGGGCAGAAACCCTTTCCGGCCCCACGGACGACAAGCACACGCACGGACTCATCGGCCGACGCCGCCTCCACGGCGTAAATCAGTTCGGCGAGCATGCTGGTGGTGATAGCGTTCCGCCGTTCGGGCCGGTTCAGAGTGAGCGTGACGGTGCCCCCGCGACGTTCCCACTGGACTTCAGACATACGGGAGAGGTCGGATTCCATGGCGCCTCCGCGCTCCGTGGTTAGCCGCGAGGAAGGCCGAGCCCTCGGGTCGCGATGACATTGCGGTTGATTTCGCTTGTGCCCTGGCCGATGGTCAGCCGCCGTGCGTCGAGGTACCTGAACGCGACAGTAGCTCCTGGTTCGTAGGCTGCATCACGGAGTTGCCCGCTGAGGCCGAAAAGTGACACGCCGAATTCCGCGAGGCGCTGCCCAACTTCGGAGTTGTAGGTCTTCGACATCGAACTTTCGTAATTGGGGACGATGCCCTTCCCCTGCATCCATGCGACCCTGCGGGCGATCCACTGGCCAACTTCTACTTCGATGAGGAGTTCAGCCAGACGGTTTCGCCACGCCGGCGCGTGTCCCGCCATGCGGGCGCGATCTGCGCGAACCCAGTCGTAGAGCCGGCGCCAGTCTCGCTGAGCGACCAGGTTTCGCTCGATGCCGGATCGCTCGAAGTCGAGCGTGGTTGTGGCCGCGTACCAACCGCGATTCTCGTCAGAGATCATGTTCCGCTTCGGAACGCGGACATCGTCGAGGAAGACTTCGTTGAACCCGTGGACTCCGGTTAGCTGGATGAGCGGTCGGATGGTGATCCCCGGGGAACGAAGGTTGATCATGAAGTAGCTGATGCCGCGATGCTTCGGGGCCTCGGGATCCGTGCGCGCAAGGAGGTGGATCCAGTCTGAGAGGTGTGCGCCCGAGGTCCAGATCTTCTGCCCGTTGATGATGTAGTCATCCCCGTCTCGCACAGCGCGGGTCTGGAGGCTCGCCAGATCGCTGCCCGCGCCCGGTTCCGAAAAGCCCTGGGCCCAGCGCACCTCGCCGGAGGCAATGCGCGGAAGGTGCTCGCGTTTCTGTTCCTCCGTGCCATGGACCATCAGGGCGGGCCCGAGCAGGTTGATCCCCTGGGAATCGAGCGAGACCCCGGCCCGCCAGCACTCTTCTTTGAAGATGAGCTGCTGCAGAGGGCTTGCGCCGCCGCCCCCGTACTCGGTCGGCCATGCGACGGTGAGCCAGCGCTGTGCGGCCATCTCCTTTTCGAGCGCGTCGATGCGGTCTTCCGGTACTCGGCCATCTGCTGTGGTCCAGCCATCGAGGAACCCCCGAACGCGGGTCCGAAACGCCTCGTCTTCGGCGCTGAAACGGAACTCCATGGTTGACCTCCCGGTTCTCGACTCGAATTCACCGCTCAGCGGACTGAGGCTCGAACTGGCGGAGCAACTCAAGCACCAGCTGCGCGTTTCGAGCTATGGCGTGCGCATCAATCGCTCCTGGCCACCGATCCGTGGACGAGTGGAACAACGAGAAGCCCGCTCCAACCATTGAGATGTAGCTGCCACCGTGGGCGACTACGACTTGAGCTTCCCCGCCGGGCGGCTCAGGGCGCAGTTCGTACGTTGTCTCTCCGGGGGCCGGCGCAAGACTTCGTTCCGCCGCCGTAACCCGATCGAGGAGGGCCTGGTTCATCGCGCGTACCACGGTAGTCGTGCCGGACGCACCAATGTTCGCCCCGAGATGAATCCAGCACTCGGCCGCCGCCGCTTCATCGGGATGTCGTTCGAGGTGGCGCTTGATGCCCGAGAACCCGAGCTCGTGACCGGTTGTTGCGACGAACGCAATGGTCCGGTTCAGCCTGGCGGCCTGGACCTCACGGGCGACCTCGAGCCAAACGGCAAGGCCGCCGCCGCGTTCACCCGCGCAGTGCCACCACCCGCTGCGGGGCGTAAGTACCACGATGGGAGCCAATTCCGGGTTTGACCCTGGAACCGAGCCAATCACGTTGTGTGCCGTGACCTTGGAGCGGCGGGCCCCGCAGATGATGGTCAGTGTGGCTGCGGCATCCGCCGCAATGCGCCGGCGCCATTCGTCCGCCGGAACCTGGACGACCGGTGGCCCGGAAGGAGATTCGAAGTTCCAGGCATTTCGTACCGTGAGACCTCCCGCCGGGCCTTCCATCGCTGCGATGATCGCCTCCCATGGCTCGGTGCGTAGGGCATCGATACTCGATGCTTGTCCGTGGCCGTCCGCATCAACGCTCGCGACTTGCCCTTGCCGAGGCTCGGAACCGAGTCGCCCGTGGATGCTCGTACCGGGCGACGGCAGGCGACTATCGACCAGGGGATAGCCATCGATGGTCCACCCCGGCCCGGATACAACACACGGCTCGGGGTCGACACGCTCAAATGCAAACGACTCGGTGGTGGCCGTTACTCCACGGCTGCGCAGCTCCGAAACCATCCAATCAGCCGATGAAGTGTCGACTTCCGTGCCGGTGCGATGGATGCCCTGGGCATCGTAGGCGCGAACGAGGTCGCTGCAGACATCCGGGCGGATCACTCTCGCCCCTCTGAGCTGGGGTCGATGTACTCCACCACGCCATCGGCCGCCAGCGCCGTGATCGCAGGCTCGTCATAGCCGAGTTCGCGGAGAATTTCGCGCGTGTGCTCACCAGCCAGTGGCGCTCCTTCGACAGGACCGGCGCTCGCGTTTGAG
>CALFYR010000674.1 GCA_937954195.1 uncultured Dehalococcoidia bacterium | reverse complement strand
CTCGGCGTCGTCGATCATCGAAAGGGCGATACGGTCTTTGACGCTGCCGCCGGGGTTCAGGCTCTCCATCTTGCCGAGCACCGTCGCCGCATCTGCCGGGACCACCCGGTTCAACCGCACGAGCGGCGTTGCGCCCACGAGATCGAGGACGGAATCGGCCACCAGCGGCCGGGCTGTCGCGGGACTGGTCATATCACCCACCTCCCGCTGACGGCGGTCGGTTCTCGCTCAAGCAGGTCCGCCACGGAGTACGAGGCGAGGATTTCGGTGGTCGCGTTGCGGATGCGCTCCCAGATTTCGCGCTGTCCGCACGAATGCGGATGGTCAGTCATTTCGGGCGGCTCATCGAGCCACGCGACCGGAGAGAGGCTCCCTTCGAGCGCCTCGATGACTTCCTTCACGCACACCTCCGAGGGGTCGCGGACCAACTCGTGTCCGCCGGCCGGGCCTCGCGTACTCCGGATAAAGCCGGCCTTCCGAAGGGCCGTCAGGAGTTGGTCCAGGTATTGTTCCGGGATGTGCCGGCGCAAGGCGATTTCGGAGGACTGCAGCGGCCCACGGCCGTAGTTGCCGGCCAGTTCTATCAGGGCACGAAGTCCGTAGTCGCTGCGAGTCGAGACGCGCATATGCTTTCCTGATTTTCCTTGCGGAGCCTCAACCCGATAAAGTCGAGTAACTCTGTCAACAATCTTAGGCGCATCGGTGGCAGGGATGCAACGGGCCGCCCCGGAGGAGTTGCCCGCGCAGCACTCAGAGCCTGGCCATGGCCAGCCCCACCGCCCAGATGAGCCCAAACACCAGGTTGAAGCGAGCAGTCTCCTTCAGCACGGGGTTCAACGCCCGGCCCTCAGTACCGCCGCGGATCGAACGCAACAGCTTCCACGCCAGCGGCGCAACCGCGACGGAGGCGATCCATCCCCACCACACCTCCAGCCCCAGGGCCGCGAACGGCACCACCAGGGCTACCGCCATCAAGAACGTGAACCACCAGCGGGTACCCTGGTCGCCCATCACCACGCCGAGGGTCGTCTTGCCCGTCTTGCTGTCCGTGGGGATGTCGCGCAGGTTGTTGACCACCAGGATGAGGGTCACGGTGCAACCCATCGGCACGGCCGCCACGAACGAAAGCCAGCTCAATTCGTCCGCCTGGACGTAGTACGTTCCCATGACGGCCACGAGCCCGAAGAACACGAAGGTGAACAGGTCGCCGAGCGCGTGATACCCCACGGGCCAGGGACCGCCCGTGTAGATGATGGCGCCGGCGATGCTCGCGAGGCCCACCGCGACGATCGGCCATCCACCCACGTACACGAGGTAGATGCCGGCGATGAACGCCAGCGCGAACACCACCCACATCCCGATGAGCATCTCCCGTGGCGAGAGAAGCCCCATCTGCGTCGCCCGGGGCGGCCCAAGACGGTCCGCCGTATCGGCCCCACGCTTGAAGTCGAACACGTCGTTCGCGAAGTTCGCGCCAATCTGCAGACAGAGCGCCCCGAAGAGGGCGGCCAGCATCGGGAGCAAGTTGAAGGCATCGTCGGCGATGGCCGCGCCGGTACCTACGGCAACGGGGGCCACGGCGGCGGTCAGCGTTGGCAGCCGGACCGCGAGTTTCCACGCCTGCACCTTCGTTGGCGGCGCGGCCGTCGCCGCGGCGGCGCTCAACCGCGGACCGCCGTGACCGATTGGATCGCCCCGAACATGGGCGACCGCTTCTGGATCCGGTGGAAGCCGGCATCGACAAGGATCCGCACCAGCTCGTCCTGCTCCGGCAGGTAGCTCGCGGATTGCGGGAGATACCGGTACGCCTGACGGTCGGCCAGGACACCGCCAACCAGTGGCACCACGCGGTTGAAGTACATCCCGTGGCCAAACCGGATGACCGGGTTGGCCGGACGATCGACTTCCAGTAGCCCGAGACGGCCACCACGAACAAGGACCCGGGCGAGTTCCTGCATCGCCGGGGCGATATCGACGAAGTTGCGGAGAGCGAACCCGCTGAGGGCGACCGTGAAGCTCCCCTCCTTCAGCGGCAGGCGGAGTGCGTCCCCTTGTACCCAGGCCGAAGATTCACCGTGCCGCTCGGTAGCTGCCCGTAGCATGCCCCCCGAGAAATCGAGGCCCACCGCCTCAGCTCCCGCCTGCCGGCAGAGCATGGTGAAGTCCCCCGTACCGCAGGCCAGGTCGAGTACCCTGTCGCCGGGTCCCACGCCCAGCTTCTGGACGAGCGCCCGCCGCCAGCGCTGATCGGCGTTGAGGGTCATCACCCGGTTGACGCGGTCATAGCTCGGCGATATCCGGTCGAACATGGAGCGGACGGCCGCGGCCTTCTGCTCTGGCGGGGGGAGTGCGGACATGACCCTGATTCTCTTCCGGGAAGGTCGATTGGGGCGTGCGGCTGCTCACTGCCAGACGGAACCCGCCATCATCTTCCGGTGCGGCCCGGTTCCAATCGAATCAGGTCCGAGGGGCTCTCCACGCCCCGGTCGCTCCGATGGCGGGTCGGCCACGGCGTTGGCTTCAAGGTGGTGGACCCGCCTCGTGGCGCGCCGAGTCGCCAGCCGAAACGGCGGCGACGAACTCGCCGGCTCCGGTTCGTACGCTGCCGGCATCGCTAGTCTCCAAACTCCAGCGGTGTGCCCGTTTCCAGCAGCGACTTCAAGCTGTTCAGGAGGGGCCCCCAGCCCTGCGAGATCGAAGCGAAGGTCTTGCTCCCCGGCTCGAACCGGTCGTGGCGCATCTCAACCTTCGTAACCTCGCCCATCGTCGTAAGTTCCCAGGTGA
Source organism: uncultured Dehalococcoidia bacterium (assembly GCA_937954195.1). GTDB lineage: Bacteria > Chloroflexota > Dehalococcoidia > Tepidiformales > Tepidiformaceae > Amarobacter. The sequence continues at coordinate 1,752 of CALFYR010000674.1, read as the reverse complement.
CTCGCGAGAACGGCTCGGCAGCCATTTCCGGGTCGTACAAAGCCCGCCACGTGTAGGAGAGCAGTCGAGGAGCATCGACCTCCAGGATCTGGCCGACGACCGCGGCTTGCCCATCGGGATAGCGGAACTCCATGGAAGCACCCACGCGCAATTCCGCCGTGAAGGCGGTCTCGTGGAAGTACTGGCGCGTGATCGTGCCATCCGTGATCGCCTCCCAGACGCGTTCGCGCGTCGCGCGGATGTAGACGGTGTAGACGTGAACGGGCTTCTCCATGTCGTTCTCCATGTTCGATTTGAGGTCCACAAGCGCCCGCGCGAAGGGCTGCGCGTACTTGCTGATCCAGCGGTCCGCGACCTGCTGAATGGGGACGGGGTTCAGGTAGTGGAACTTCTCGCGGCCCACCTTCCTCGTTGTCACCAGCCCGGCGCCTTCCAGCACTCCGAGGTGCTTCATCACGCCAAACCGCGACATCTCGGGCAGATGAGCCTGCAGTTGCGCGAGCGTCTGCCCATCCTCCGCGAACAGCCGGTCGAGGAGCAGCCGGCGGCTTGGGTCCGCCAACGCTCGGAACACTCCTTCCATGGCCTGGAGAATATGTGACCAAATAGTAACCTGTCAACAGTCGTCGCCGAAACCGCTACCATTGGCAGCTATGTGCCGAAGCATTAAGAAACTCCGCAACCAGGAGCCCGCGGCCACGCCCGAAGACATCGAGGCTGCGGCCCTCCAGTTCGTGCGCAAGGTCAGCGGCTACCGCGTACCGGCCAAGAAGAACGAAGACATTTTCAACGACGCCGTCGCCGAAGTGACGGCTGCCACGCGCCGCCTGCTCGAGGCGATGGAAACTCCCGCCAGGCCTTCATAGCGCGGCCGGATTCCTCATATCGGGTGTGCAACCCTATCCTGAGTGGCACAAACCCAGCGAGCACAACGCACATGAACCCAGAATCCGGAACCGAAACCCCGGAGGCGGCTGTCGCCGCGCTCCTGCGCCAACTCGACCTCACCGAAGGCGACTACAACCACTACCGCGGCGATACCGGCCAGCGCGAAGGGCGGCTCTTCGGAGGCCTCGTCCTGGCCCAGTCCGTCGTCGCGGCGGGCCGCACCGTATCGTTCGGCACGATCCACTCGCTCCACGCGTACTTTCTGCGGGCCGGGCAACCCCAGGAACCGATCGACTACACCGTCGAACGGATCCGCGAGGGCCGGAACTTCCTCACGCGGCGCGTCACCGCGGTCCAGGCCGGCCACACGATTTTCGAAGCCTCCGTCAGCTTCGTCTCCCCGGAAGAAGGCATCTCCCACCAGGCGCCCATGCCGGAGGCTCCCGATCCGGAGGAATGCGAATCGTGGTGGGCCAGCGTGGCCATGCCCCGCATGATGACGAACGTCCCGCCCGAGATGGCCGCACGCATGCGGAGCCGGTTCAATAACCCTATCGACCTGCGCTCGGCCGCCCGCCCCACCCAGGCGAAGGACTCCGACGGCCGCCTTCCGGCACGAATGGTCTGGGGCCGCATGTCGGCAGCCCTCCCGGAAGACCCCATCCTCCACGCCGCCGCGCTCGTGTACCTGAGCGATAGCGGCCTCGTCGCAACGGTCGCCCACCATTACGGGCTCTGGGCTCCCGGCGGCGCCACGGCCAGCCTCGATCACGCGATGTGGTTCCACCGGCCGCCAAAGTTCGACGACTGGGTGCTTTACGTCAGTGAGAGTCCAGGCGCCCACGCCGGCCGTGCGGTCATGTT
>CALFYR010000673.1 GCA_937954195.1 uncultured Dehalococcoidia bacterium | reverse complement strand
CCAGTTTTCAGATTCAGAGCTCGACGATAACGTCGGGCTCTTTTCGTTGGTGGGGCGGGGTGACGGCACACGAAACCGACTGCTCCGCCGAGCCCGGCGGCCGTCCAAACTCCTGCGCAGCCGCTGTGGATACGCGAGCGTAGGTGCTTCACCTCACGAATATCAGTGGCAGCATCGACGCTTTGCGTGGCATCCCTCCTTTGGAACCGAGCCGCAACGGTCGACCATCAGGATATGGCCCGTTCGCTCGCCGCCGTTGATTCGTTCTGGGACTGGCGCATGTCTGGCTATTGGCGTGTTGGCTCGCTCATCAGCCTGTGGGCGGTGTTCATGCTCATGGGGCCACTGGGCTGGCTGTTCGCACCTATCGCCGGAGTTCGCTCCGTGCTGTCGTTCGCGCAGGCGGGCCTCAACGTGCGCCTCGGACGACGTGTTCCGCTGGAAAAGCAGACGAGGCTGGACTGGCTGCTCGTGGGCGGCGTCTTTGCCGGGGCATACTTCGCGGCCGGCGTGTCGCAATTCACGGGATCGGGCCTTTCTCCACAGCTCGTGGTCCCGATGCTCCTGCCGTTTAGCCTTCTCCAGGTCCGCATGGCCGCCCGCTCGTTCGACGCGGCTATCGTCGCCGAGATGCGTCCTGCCGCGATCACCCGCCTCGAGGAGTACCGGCGGGCCGAACGCGGCGAACTTCGCGCTGCCTAGAACTGGTCCGCCATACGCATCGCGGCCGGCCCAATCACCATGAGCAGCATGGCCGGGAGCACCAGCAACGCAAGCACCACGACCATCTTCACCGGGGCGCGTTGTGCCTCAGTTTCGGCACGCTGACGCTTCTTCAGCCGTATCTGCGCGGCCTGGGTCCGTAGCACCTGGCCAACCGGGATGCCCGTCTGTTCCGCCTGGATGATCGACTGCACGAACGTCTTCAGCTCGGGAACATCGGTGCGCTCGTTCAGGCGCGTAAGCGCATCGCGGCGACTTCTGCCAAGCGTCGTCTCCCGAACCGTGAGCCGCAATTCCTCTCCGAGCGGTCCGGCCGTTTCGTGCCCAACTTCCGAAAGGGCCGCGTCCAAACCCAGTCCCGCTTCTACTGTCGTCACAATCAGATCCACCGCGTCGGGGAGAGCCTTAATGAGCGCTCGCTTCCGCGCCGCCACCCGAAGCCTGAGCCAGTAGAGCGGAGCGATGGCGAACAGCAGCCCGATTAACAACAGCGCACCGATACCGGTCAATCCGTTGGCCTGGCCAATTCCCAGCGCGACCAGCACCACTCCTGCGCATGCGGAGAGGAGCCACATGGTGAGAAAGCCGTGCAGGGAGATCGGCTCGCCGGCCAACAACAGCCGCCGCTCAAGGCCTGTTGCCCACTCGGATGGAAGCAACCGCGATGCAATGGAACGGAGCCGATCCATCACCGGTATGCCAACACGAGCGGCGAAAGGCTCGGCCAGCAGTTCGTCCCTTGTTGCCGCACCGTTCCGTTCGAACCTATCCAATCGCGAAGCGACGGCAGCCTGCCCGGAGGTGATGAGCGTGATCAGCCCGATGAAGACCGCGCCGGCGGCGCATGCGGCAGCAAGCAGTTCCATCTCTACACCTCAATCGTCATGATTCGGCGCATCGCGAAGAACGCGACGACCTCCATGGCCGCGCCGGCCGCCAGTAGCAGCCGCCCGATGGGTTCTTCCCACAATGGCGAAATGAATTCGGGGTTTACGACCAGGAAGAAGCCGACCACCCATGCAGGCAAAAGGCCAACGATCATGCCGCCGAGCCGCTGCTGCGCCGTGAGGGCGATGATGTGGCCGCGAAGTTCCTCGCGTTCGCGCATGGTCGCAGCCACGCTATCGAGGATCGATGCGAGGTCGCCGCCGACCTTGCGATGGATCTCCAACGCCCGAGCGACAATCTTCAGGTCGGCACTATCGACGCGTTCGACCATCGCCTCAACGCCGGCTTCGAACGAACCGCCGACCCTTGCCTGGTCGATGATCTGGCCGAACTCCCCGGCCAGCGGATCGTCCATCTCGCGGCTGACGGTGTTCACCGCCTCCATGATCCCGAAGCCGCTTCGCAGCGAGGTAGCCATCACTTGCAGAGCCGTCGGGAGTTGCTTGTTGAATTCGGCCAACCTGGAGCGCGCCCGTGCTCGCACCCAGAGCTCGATGCAGATAACGGCCACGACCCCGAACAGAAGCCCGACCAGCCAGAGCTGCGAAATCAGCCCCACAATCCCCGCGGTGACGCCGAACGCCACGATGAGTATCAGGACGTACTCACTCACCTTCAGAGGAAGGTCGGCCTTGCTAAGGAGCGAGGCGCGGCTCGCCACCCAACCGTATCGGCGCAGCATGTCGCTCAGGCGCTTGCTTCCGGCGATGTCGTCATCTTTGAGCAGCGCGGCCGAAAGCTCCCTGGGCTTCTCCTCGACGCCACCACGTTGGAGGGTCACGGTCCGGGCTGCCAGCCGCCGCTCAGTTCCTGAGAACTGGCCCGTAAGCGCTCCAACTCCAACGAAGACGCTGACCGCGCCGGCCAGCGCCGCAACGAGTTCGATCATCGAATCGTCCCTCCCGCCAGGAAGAGTTCGGGCGGCAGGTCGCACCCCATGAGCGAGAGCTGCTCGGAGAACGTCGGCCGGAGTCCGGTCGGACGGTACGAACCGACGACCTGGCCCTCTGCGTTCAGGCCCTCGGCCTTGAAGATGAACAGGTCCTGGAGCGTGACGGTCGACCCTTCCATCCCCGTGATTTCGGAAACCCGGACGATCCGCCGGATGCCATCCGGGAAGCGCTGAAGCTGGATGATGAGGTGGAGCGCGGACGCGACCTGTTCACGGATCGCGGTCACCGGCAGTTCCACGCCCGCCATCAGCACCATGTTTTCCACGCGGGCCAGGGCGTCGCGTGGGCTGTTGGCGTGGACCGTTGAGAGCGAACCTTCGTGGCCGGTGTTCATCGCCTGGAGCATCTCGAACGCTTCCGCTCCGCGGATTTCGCCGATGATGATGCGGTCCGGTCGCATGCGAAGCGCATTGCGCAACAGGTCCCGCTGCGTAATCGAGTGCGCGCCGTTCATGTCCGGCGGGCGCGCCTCCATCTTGATGACGTGCCGCTGCTGCAGCGCGAGCTCCACCGGGTCTTCGATGGTGATGATCCGCTCATTCCTCGGGATGTATGCCGAGAGCGCATTGAGGAACGTCGTCTTACCTGAGCCGGTACCGCCGGAGATCAGGACGTTCAGCTTGTAGGTCGTGCATGCGCCAAGGAACTCGGCCATGCGCTCGTCCAGCGTATTCGCGGCGATGAGGTCCTCGATCCGGTAACGGTCGCGCCGGAACTTCCTGATGGTGATCGTCGGGTGCGCGGGCGTTGCCGGGGGAATCGTGATGTTGACGCGGGAGCCATCCGCGAGCCGTGCGTCGACCATCGGGGTGCCTTCATCCACGCGACGCCCAATCTGAGAGAGGATGCGCTCGGCCACGCGCCGCACGTGTTCTTCGTTCCGGAACGTCACGTCGCTCGGGTGAATCACACCGTCACGCTCGTAGTACACGGACGTTGCCCCGTTCACCATCACCTCAGTGACGCTGTCGTCATCGACCAGGGCCTGGATCGGTCCAAGTCCCAGCACTTCATCGGCGACCAGCGAGATGAGCCGCTGCCGAACCTCACCGTAGACCGGGTAGTCGCCGTTCGCGATGAGTGCGGCAATCGCCTCTTCGACCAGCTTCCGGGCCTCGGCTGGTGGCGCCGCGTCGAGCTTGTCCGCGTCGAGGTTCGTGATGATTGCTTCGTGGAGAGCCGCGACCATCGTCGGTAGGTCCGGCCCGGAAGGTGGTTTGAGTACCGGCCGCGCGGCGCTGGACATCGCCGAGGCGAGCCCCTCGCGAGATCCACCGAACTTGAGCCCGGGCAGCTCGTCTTTGCGCATGATGTCGCTCACTCAATCGCCCCTTTCTGTCCGGCGCTCATGCCTTCTGGCCAACGGGAATGAGCCGGCGCAACAGGCCGGGCGATGACGTCTTTCGGGCCACAGTGGCGTCGCGGCCCGTGATCTTCGCGGCCAGACCGGTGAGGTTCGCAGCCGCCCGGGAACGTGGTCGCGCGACCACCACCGGCGAACCCACCTGGGTCGCCATCGTCATCTGCGAATCGTGCGGGATCTCCCAGAACACCTTCTTCCGCAGCACCCGCTCGATGTCGGCGGCGCGGATGGTGTTGGCGCCGTTTGGGTGGTTTACCGTCAGGAACAGCCGGTCGTCCGGGAAACCTTCGCTCTCGAGCACATCCAGGATGAACGACGTGTCCTTGATGCTCGCCATATCCACGCTGGTGACGACGAGCACCTGGGTCGCCACCTCCAGTGCCGCCCCGACGATGTCGTTGAACGCGCCGGGCGTGTCGAGCAGCACGTAATCGAAGATCCGGCTGGCGAACTGAGCCAGTTCCTTGATGTCGGCTGCCTCGACCTGGCGCCAGTCGTTCGGATGTTTCGGCGATGGCAGGACGTAGACGCCGGTCGAATGTTCGATAAGGGATGACTTGAACGACTGCCGGTCCAGCGATCGGACCTGTGCCGCCATTTCCGCGACGGTCACCTGCGGTTCGATGTCCAGCATGATGGCGACGTCGCCGAACCGCGTATCGAGGTCGATGATGCAGACTGAGCTGTCCGTGTCACGCGCGATCGCCGTGGCCACGTTGGTCGCAATCGTCGTCTTGCCGATGCCACCCTTCGCCCCGAAGACGGTCAGGATCGTGCCCGCGGACTGCGCCTGGCGGGGCGCCTCCGTATCCACGGTCCGCATCGCCATTTCGATGGCCGAAAGCAGCTCCCCCACCTTGAACGGATGGACGAGGATGTCTCGCGCGCCCGCGTGCATGATCTGGCGGATCACGGACATCTCGCTCGTGCTCGAATACGCGATGACAGGCGAGTTCGGCAGGATGCCGCGAACCGCGTCGATGGTTTGCACGGCCCTCGCCACCGGATCCTCGACCGAGGCCAGGATGAGGTCGGGCTTGAGCTCCTCGGCGAGGGTCGCAGCTTCGACGCCGTAGCCACAATCGGCTACCACGGCAAGCCGGGCCGGCGTCAGCATCCCCTGCAGTTCCTGCCGGAAGATGGGGTCTTCATCGATGATCATGACGAGCGGGTTTCGTCCCATGGGGAGCCTTCCTTACTGCTGCTGCCGGAGTGCTTCGAGGATCAGCTCCTGGAAGAGCGGATCGGCGAGCGACAGGAACGTTGAGTCGTCGAGTTCCACGATTTCGTCGTCGCCGGGTGCACGGACGACGAGCCGGATGCTCCCCTTCTCGGCGGCGAGCAGGACCTCTTGCGTGGCTTGAAGCGTGAACGCCAGCGTGACAACGGTGCCTTCCGGGTTCGCTTCCGGCTGTTCCACCGGCGAACCCTCGTTGGCTTCGTCTCGCGAAGCCGTCGCGTCCAGGACCGGCGGGACCTGGTTCT
>CALFYR010000672.1 GCA_937954195.1 uncultured Dehalococcoidia bacterium | reverse complement strand
CTACTTTCTGGCCCACCGCGACGTTCGAGGCGCCACAAACGACCTGTTGTTCGCCAGCGCCGGCGTTCACGGTCACAAGGCGGAGGCGGTCGGCGTTGGGGTGCGGTTCGACCGCGAGGACTTCGGCCACGCGAATCTTTTCCGGGTCCCAGCTTGCGCCGATGGTCTCCCACCCTTCGACTTCAGCGGTGGCATCGATGAGGAGCCTGGCGAGCTCGGGCACGGGTAGATCCACGTCGACGAAGTCGCGCAACCAATTCAGCGAGAGTTTCATAGCTTGATCCCTCCTAGAACTGGCTGAGGAAGCGAACGTCGTTCGCGTAGAAGTTGCGGATGTCTTCGATGCCCCAGCGGAGCAGGGCGACGCGTTCGACGCCGATGCCGAAGGCGAAGCCGGTGACTTTCGAGGAGTCATAGCCGGCGTTTTCGATGATTTCGGGGTGGACCATTCCCGCGCCGAGGATCTCAATCCAGCCGGTGCCGTGGCAGGTGTGGCACTCGCGCCCATCGCCACGGCAGATGAAACAGTCGATGGCCATTTCGACACCGGGCTCGACGAAAGGGAAGTAGCTGTGGTGGAAGATGATCTTGCGGTCGGCGCCGAACATTTTGCGGGCCCAGCCGTAGAGCACACCCTTGAGGTCGGTCATACGGACGCCTTCATCGACGGCCAGCCCCTCGATCTGGGTGAGCATCCACTCGTGCGTGGCGTCGGTGGCCTCCTGGCGGTAGCACTTGCCCGGCACCACCACCCGGACGGGCGGTTCGGGCGTGCGTTCCATGACGCGCACCTGGTTCGGGGTGGTGTGCGTTCGGAGGAGGATCTTTCGCTTGCCATCGATGAGCGTGTTGACCCAGATGGTGTCCCACATATCGCGTGCGGGGTGGTCTTCAGGAATGCGCGCGGCATCGAAGTTGTAGCGATCCCATTCCACTTCGGGGCCTTCGGCGACGCGAAAGCCCATCTCCTTGAAGGCCGCAAGGCAGTCGCGCATGGTCTGCGTGACCGGATGGAGCCGCCCGACGACCTGCGGGCGGCCGGGAAGCGTGACATCGAGCGCGGCCGCGGAACTCAGTGTTTCGAGCGCGGCGGACTTAAGCTGCTGCTGGCGCGCTTCGAAGGCGGACTCGAGTTCGGACTTAAGCTGGTTGGCTGAGGCGCCAAAGGACGCACGTTGTTCGGTGGGAACGTCTTTGATCGAGCGAAGGACGGAGGTCATCCGACCGTCCTGACGCCCGAGCCAGTGGACGCGCCACGCTTCGAGCCCGGCTTCATCCGAAGCCGAGGCGAGCGCCGCCTGCGCCTCTTCGCGCAGGCCCTCGATCGAGGGAATTGCATCAGCCATGGGACTTTGGAGTATAGGGGGTGTTTGCGTTTCGGTCGGCAGGTGGTGAGGTTACGGCTGACCGGGCTCTGATCCGAAGGTTCTGGGCCTCCGTGTCGGAGCTTTTCCGCCCGCGCAGGAGTTGCACACCGCGTAACCGTAAGCCGGGTGTAAGTTTCGAGCGGCGAGCGGGGCTACGATGGGTTCATGTACGCCTTTCGGGTGAGCAAGGCTGCGCAGCGCCTCCGTATGATGGTCTTATGCATTGCGACAGCTGCGGCGCTGGTGACCGGGGCGTGCTTTGGCGGCGGAGGCGGAGACTCGCCATCGCAGCCGGACGGGGTGGATAACGTGGCGAGCGAAGAACCGCGCAAATCGTGGGCTGGAAGCGAAGCGTCGCCGCCGATCCCCGGGGACGTCACCTGGTTTAACGTCCAGCGTCCGTTGACACTCGAGGAGCTTAAGGGGCGCGTCGTCCTGCTGGACTTCTGGACGCTGGGCTGCATCAACTGCCAGCACATTGTTCCCGACCTGAAGGCACTGGAAGCGGAGTTCGGTGACCGCCTGCTCGTGATTGGAGTGCACTCCGGCAAGTACGCGACCGAGCACGAGGACGAGAGCGTCCTGGAGGCGGTACGGCGGCTCGGGATCGAACATCCCGTGATCAACGACCCGGACTTCGCGGTGTGGAATACGTTCGGGGCGAATGCCTGGCCGACGCTGGTGCTGATCGACCCGGCGGGGAACCTGGTCGGAGGCCACGCCGGCGAGGGTGTTTATCCGCTCTTCCAGCCGATCATCGCGTCCCTGATCGAGGAGTTCGGCGAGCGAGGGGCCCTGGTGGCAAACCCCTTGCCCCTCTCGATTGCGGCTGCGCCATCAACGGCGGTGCTTTCGTACCCCGGTGGCGTACTCGCGGATGAACGATCCCGCCGGCTGTTTCTCGCTGACACAGGTCACAACCGGATCCTGGAAGCAACGCTCGATGGAGTGCTGCAACGGGCGTTCGGGAGCGGCGAGGAAGGGTTCGCCGATGGAGCGCCGGGCGAGGCGGCATTCCGGCAACCGCATGGGATGGCACTCTCGCCCGATGGCGGGAAGCTGTACGTGGCGGATACGCGGAATCACGCAATCCGGGCCATCGACCTGGCAACCGGCGAGACCGTGACGGTGGCCG
>CALFYR010000671.1 GCA_937954195.1 uncultured Dehalococcoidia bacterium | reverse complement strand
ATACCCCGCCGGGAGTGCCGAACTTGCCGCAGATGTACGCCGTGCGCGCGGTGAAGCCGGCCTAGGGGTTGAGGCGGTAGCCGATCCCCCGAAGCGTCTCGATGACGCCTTTGCCGAGCTTGCGGCGCAGGTGGCCAATGTAGACGCGCCCGCCACTTGTCATTCGCGATTAACGGATGGTTAATACCCCATTCGCGGAGGCGGACCCGCCAGCAAATGGGGAGAGAACCATGCAAACAATCGAGGCAACCGAACAGTTCGGGGTGACCTGGCCCGACCCGGCTATGGGAGGGGCGCCGTGGATCGGGGATCGGATGCACTTCCCGGGGCCTACCGTGCAGCTGGCGCAGGAGTTCGTCGGGAACTTCATGGAGCGCGTGTTGAGCGCGCCGACCGTGTTCGCGAACGGGTACCAGTTCAGCTTCCCGCCCACCATCCCGGCATCGCCGCCAGAGGTTGTTTCGGGAGGGACACGGACCTGGCACGAGGACTACGCGCCGCGCATCCGGGCCTTCTGCCAGCGTGTGCGCGGCACGGACTACGATGGCATGACGCTCCCGCAGCTTGCTGATGCGCTGGAGGCCATCGGCCCGGAGAGCATCGAGGCGATCCGGCTGACGATGCTTGTGATCCAGGCGCTCCAGGGCCCGACCTACGAGCTGCTGGACTTCCTGGAGCGCGAGCTTGGCGAAGAGGGCCCGGTGCTGAGTGGGACCGTCCTCCAGGGAACGCGCAACGCTTCCGCCGGCTCGGGGACGGCGCTGGACGAACTGGTGCGGCTCGCGGGGGCATCGCCAGAACTCTCGGCGGCGGTGGCGGCCGGCGACCTGGATTCCGCGACCTCCGCGCCGGGTGGCACGGCCTTTCGGGCGGCGCTGGACGCGTTCGTCGATGAGTATGGCTGGCGCGTGGAGACGTGGGGTTCGATGCACCGGCCGACGTGGGGCGAAAACCCGCGCGCGCTCCTGACCGTGCTCACCCGGTACTTGCGGGACCCGGAGGAGGGTCCGGCGGCCGCGAACCGGCGTTCGCAGGAGCAGGGGGCGGCGGCGCTGGCGGAAGCCGAATCGCGCCTCAGCGGCGAGAAGCTCGAAGAGTTCCGCGAGCTGGTGAAGCGGACCGAGAAGCACGTGACGATCAGCGAGGACCGTGCCCGCTGGCAGCTGAGCATCGTCGGGGTGCTGCGCATTCCCGCGATGGCGCTGGGCAGGAAGCTCGTGGAGTCCGGTGCGCTGGACCGCCCGGATGACGTGTTCCACCTGACGTGGGACGAAGCGCTGCGGGCCGCCCGCGGTCCGGCCGATTGGGCGCGGGAAGCGGCCCGGCGCGGCAGGGCGGACTTCGAACGGTGGGAGGCGCTCACGCCGCCGCCGTTCCTGGGGACTCCGCCCGACCTTTCGCAGATGCCGCGGGAGGCGATGGCCGTGGCTCGCCACTTCGCCGGCATGGCGATGCCGTCGGTTGCGAATGGCGTTATCCGGGGGATGGCCGCGAGCCGTGGGGTGGCGACCGGACGGGCACGGATCATTCGCGAGCTGGATGAAGCGGACAAGCTGGAGCCCGGCGACGTGCTGGTGTGCATCACGACGGCGCCGCCGTGGACGGCGCTGTTCGCCATTGCGAGCGCGGTGGTGACGAACACGGGCGGCGTGATTTCGCATTCGGCGATTTGCGCGCGCGAGTTCGCCATTCCGTGCGTGGTTGGCACGCAGGTTGGCACGATGGTGATCCCGGACGGCGCGATGGTGACGGTGGACGGGACCGCCGGGACGGTCACGATCCTGCCTGGCTAACGAGGCGAGCCGGCGGGGACGGGCGCCTTCGCCTCGAGCTCGTTCGGGGCTTCGGTGCGGATGAAGGCGAGCGCGGCGTTGAGGACGGCGACGCCGGCGATGATCGCGAGGAGCCGCGTGAAGGCATCGGCTTCGGGCGCCGAACCGAGGACGGCCGCGAGCAGCGACGCACCCGCGACGGAGCCCACGTAGCGCATGAGCGACAGCGTGCCCGCCGCGGAACCGGCCATGGTTTGGGGCCAGGCCGCGAGCCCAGAGGACTGTTGCGCGGCGCCCCCGAGACCCATGCCGATGCCCATGAGCGCCAGCGGCGCGACCAGCATCATCGCACCGCCCGACGCCGCAGCCGCGAGGATGGCCGTGGAAGAGAGGAGGAGCACCGCCGAGCCGGTGACGAGCCCCGTCCGGATTCCGCGGGCGGTGGCGATCCGCGCGCCAAGCGGCGCTGCGACGACGTTCGTGGCGCTCATCGCGAAGAGCAGGATGCCGATGGCGCCATCGCCGAGATCATGTTCGTCGCGCAGGTAGACCGGCATGGCAACGAGGGTGGTGTACATGACCATGTTCGAGAGGGCGGTCATGCCGCCAGAGCGGCTGAAGGCGGGCTTGCTGAACAGCGTGATATCGATGACGCCGCGCCGGCGGGCGGCGTAGATCCAGGCGTAGAGCGCGGTTCCACCGGCGAGCGCGCCGACCGCGATGACCAGGAGGGGTCCTCCATCGGCGCGAAGGGCCGGGCCGAGCAGAGCGAGCCCCGTGAAGGCGATAGCAAGGGCCGCCAACGAGGCGGGTTCGGCCCGGAACGTATGTCGCCCCGCGCCGCCATCGGGCGTGAGGGGACGAAGCAGTACCCAGATCGCGAGGACGAGCGGCAGGTTCAGGAGGAAGAGCCACTGCCACCCGCCAACCGCCAGGACGAGGCCGCCTATCACAGGCCCGAAGGCGGCTCCGACGGAGATCATGGCGCCGTTTGTACCCAGGACGGAGGGGAGTTCGGAGACGGAGACGCTCTTTCGGAGGTAGGCGGTCGCGCTGGGGATCAGGAGGGCGGCGGCGATGCCCTGGGCCCCGCGGGCCGCGACCAGGAGTTCGAAGGTGGGGGCCAGCGCCGCCGCCGCTGAGAGCACGACCATTCCCCCGAGGCCGATG
>CALFYR010000670.1 GCA_937954195.1 uncultured Dehalococcoidia bacterium | reverse complement strand
CGCTTGCTTACGCGCGCGCCTCTGATCGTTTGAGCGGGTGTAGCGCTTACTCGCGTGCGCGCCTCTGATGGGACTTCTCCCGAGCGGGAGAAGGGGTGTGGTGGCTCCGCGGTTGTGGTGGTGAGGGTTCGAGGGGTTGGTTGCGCGGCGGGGGCACGCGCTTGCTTACGCGCGCGCCTCTGATCGTTTGAGCGGGTGTAGCGCTTACTCGCGCGCGCGCCTCTGATTTCGTTGGTTAGCGGATCATTTTGCGGCGTTTGGCGGAGTTGGAACCTTTGCCCTGGCCGGTGCGTTGGCCGCTGCTGCCGAGGGTGCGGATCTGCTCGTTGGTGGGGCCGCTGCTTTTGGCGAGGACGGGTGCGGCCTCGGGCTTTGAGGGCTGGGGGGCCGGGGCGCCGCCGTTTGCGGTGGGGGTGACGGGCTGGGCCTGCTGGCCGCCTTCGGTGTTCTGGACGATGCGGACTTTAAAGACGGTCTTGGCGACCTGCTTGCGGATGTTTTGCACGAGCTGCTGGTACATGTCGTGGCCTTCGCGTTTGAAGGCGACGAGCGGATCGACCTGGGCGTAGGCCTGGAGGCCGATGGACTGGCGGAGTTCTTCGATGGCGGTGAGGTGTTCGCGCCAGTGGGTATCGATGGATTCGAGGAGGAGCCAGTGCTCCACCTTGCGCATGTTCTCTTCGCCGATGGTCTCTTCGATGGCTTCGTAGCGGTCTTCGGCGCGGTCGAGGATTTCGTCGGAGAGTTCGTCGCCGAGTTCCTGCATTTCTTCGATGGTGGGCAGGTCTTCGGGGAGGAGGATTTCGCGGAGTTCGTTCTGGGCGAGTTCGAGCGAATCGATGTCGTCGGTGCGGACGTTTTCGAGGATGCGTTCGATTTCGCGGAGGAGCATCTCATCGAGGACGTTGGCGCGGGTATCGACGCCCTTGAGGATCATGTCGCGCTGTTCGTAGATCTGCTGGCGGTGCTGGTTGATGACGTCGTCGAATTCGACGAGGCGCTTGCGGATGTCGAAGTTGTGGCCTTCGACCTTTTGCTGGGCCTGTTCGATGGCGCGGGTGACCATGCGGGATTCGAGGGGCATGTCCTCGGTCATGCCGAGCTTGGCCATCATGCCGGGGACCCATTCGGGGGAGAAGCGCTTCATGATGTCGTCGCCGAAGGAGACGAAGAAGCGGCTGGAGCCGGGGTCGCCCTGGCGGCCGGCGCGGCCACGGAGCTGGTTATCGATGCGGCGGGATTCGTGGCGTTCGGTGCCGATGACGTGGAGGCCGCCGACATCGGCGACGCCGGGGCCGAGCTTAATGTCGGTACCGCGGCCGGCCATGTTGGTGGCGATGGTGACGGCGCCCTTCTGGCCGGCATCCTTCACGATGTTGGCTTCGCGTTCGTGCTGCTTGGCGTTGAGCACTTCGTGGGCGATGCCCTTGCGGGTGAGGAGGTTGGCCAGGTATTCGGACTTTTCGATGGAGGTGGTGCCGACGAGGACGGGGCGGCCTTCGGCGTTCATCTGTTCGATTTCGCCGACGACGGCGTTGAACTTCGCGCGTTCGTTGATGTAGACGACATCGGAGTAGTCGTTGCGGATCATGGGCCGGTTGGTGGGGATGACCACGACATCGAGCGAGTAGATCTTGTGGAGTTCTTCGGCTTCGGTTTCGGCAGTACCGGTCATGCCGGCGAGCTTTTCGTAGATGCGGAAGAGGTTCTGGAAGGTGATGGTTGCGTAGGTGACCGATTCGCGCTGGACGGCGACGCCTTCCTTGGCTTCGCAGGCCTGGTGGATGCCATGGCTCCAGCGGCGGCCGGGCATGAGACGGCCGGTGAACTCATCGACGATGACGATTTCGCCATCCTTGACGACGTAGTCGCGGTCGATGCGCTTGAGGTATTCGGCATCGAGGGCGGCTTCGAGGTGGCGGGCCAGGCGGGGATCGCCTTCGAAGAGGTTCTTGATGCCGAGATTGCGCTCGATTTTGGAGATGCCTTCTTCGGTGAGGGCGATGTGCTTGGCGCGATGGTCGATGATGTAGTCCTGCTCTTCGACGAGGCTCTTGACGCCGCGTGCGAACTGGACATAGGTAGCGCTGGCTTCTTCGGCGTTGCCGGAGATGATGAGCGGCGTGCGCGCCTCATCGACGAGGATGTTGTCGACCTCGTCGATGATGGCGTAGTAGAGCTCGCGCTGGGCGCGGTCTTTCCATTCGCGGACCATGTTGTCGCGCAGGTAATCGAAGCCGAACTCGTTGTTGGTGCCGTAGGTGATATCGGCCTGGTAGACCTCGCGGCGGGTGCAAGGGCGGAGCTCTTCGAGGCCGCCGGTGCCATCTTCCTGGCCGGGTTCGTAGCCGGGTTCGTAGATGTAGGAGATGCCGTTGTTCTGGATGACGCCGACGGTCATGCCGAGGGCGTGATAGACGGGGCCGTACCAGACGGCGTCGCGGCGGGCGAGGTAGTCGTTCACGGTGATGACGTGGACGCCTTTGCCGGCGAGCGCGTTGAGGTAGACAGGGGAGACGCCGGTGAGGGTTTTGCCTTCACCGGTGCGCATTTCGGCGATTTTGCCTTCGTGGAGGACGATGCCGCCCATGAGCTGGACGTCGTACGGGCGTTCGCCGACTTTGCGGCGGGCCATTTCGCGGGTGACGGCGAATGATTCGGGGAGGAGGTCCTCGAGGGTTTCGCCTTCGGCGAGCCGCTCTTTGAACTCGGCGGTCTTGGCGGCGAGTTCGTCATCGGAGAGGGCTTCGGTCTCATCCGCGAGGAAGTTGATTTCGTCGACGATAGAAGAAAGCCGCTTGATCTCGCGTTCGTTTGAGTCGCCGAGGATGCGGCCAATAAATCCAAGCTTGGGCATAACAGACCCAGTGTAGCGCGGATACGCGGTGAGCGGCGGAAAGAGAGTGTGCGGTGACGCACGATGCACGGGTAAAGGACTCGGGTCTGGGGGAGGACGCCACCGACTCTCCACCCTTGGGCGGCTGGTACATTCGTGGGGAGGGCCGTTGTTAGAAAGAGCCGGTATCTACCGGAGCGGAGTGCTGCGATGCGTATTTCACGAGTTCGAATGGTTGTTGGCGGGCTGGTGGTTGTTGCCGGGATGGCGCTGGCCGGGTGTGGCGCCGCGGATAAGGTTTCGACTTCGGCCTCGGCCGCGGAGGCTGTCCGGTTTGCGGGCCAGCAGGCGGCGGCGGAGACGTATGCGTTCGAGATGACCATCGGGATGGAGTTCGACGGGCTCGACGAGTTCGAGGTCTCAGCCGAAGGGGTGGCGGACACCGCAGCGGAGCGTGGCCGGATAACCATGGAGCTGCTGGGGAGGCGAACGGAGATCATCCTGGATGGGACGACTATCTACGCGCGGACCGACGAGCACGACACGTGGACCCGGTCTGAGATGGACGGTCCTGCGGTGGATGTGCCCGGCGGCGGCTGGGACATGAAGCAGCATTTCGCATTCCTCCGGTCGGTGAGCGACGAGGTTGCCGAAGTGGGCACGGAGAAGGTCCGTGGGGTGGAGACCACGAAGTACCGGGCGTTCGTTTCGTTCGACCGGGCGTTTGAGAACCTTTCGGCAGACGATCGCCAGATGATCGAAGAGGTGACTGCGTACTTCGACGGCGATGGGTTCGACATTTTCGTGTGGGTTGATGGGGAGGGGCGTCCGGCAAAGGTGGAGTAC
>CALFYR010000669.1 GCA_937954195.1 uncultured Dehalococcoidia bacterium | reverse complement strand
GAGGCGGGGCCGGCCCCCAACCCCCAGCTGCCCGGGCACCTCGACTTCCTCCCCCTCTCCACGAATGTGGATGAGGACCCTCAGTACCACGACTGGCAGGAAGCGTGGCCATCCCCCAACCCCCAACTCCCCGAACACCTCGACTTCCTCCCCCTCTCCACGAATGTGGGTGAGTCGACCGTGACTCAGAGGGGGCCGGGGGGTGAGGACTACCTCCGTGACCCCTACCAGTGGGCCCAGGAAAACGCCGTCTGGCTCGCCAACTACAACCGCTCCCGCCGGCAACACCCTAACAACCCCGAACGCTGGCACGGCTACCTCGACGACGAAGACCCCGACCACACCCCCATCTACTCCCGCGACGACCTCATCTATCTCGCCAGGATCCAGCAGACCGAACGCCTCAACCGCCTCAACCACCCCCACCAAACCACCCCAAACGACCCCCCGCGCGAACCTGAAACCGGTCGTTTGGTCGTTCCAGAAGAATGTCCCTGCCCCGGCCCCTGCGACCCCACCGAACACTGCACCGCCACCACCCGCCACGGCCAGCCCTGCCGCGGCATCCCCCGCCGTGGACAACACCTCTGCTACACCCACCACCCCGTCACCACCGAATACGCCCGCCAGGTAGCACGCCACGCCGGCTCAAAGCCCAAGCCCCGCCCCCAACACCACGATGCCGCCTTCCTCCCCATCTACATCGATACCCGCGGCGGCCTCCAGGGCACCCTCGAAACCGTCGCCCGCCTCGGCATCACCGGCGTCCTCCCACCTGCCCGCCTCAACGCCATCAACCGCACACTCGCCATCGCCCAGCGCAACATGCTCACCCGCGACTTCCTCGGCAACGAAACCTACGACCACATCCGCCACGAAATGCCCGCCCAATACCAGCGCATCGCCGATGCTAACCGCACCGCCGTCCTCAACGACCAGACCTACAACCAGCTCAACTTCGCCAACCAGCTCCAGGCCTACTTCGATATCGCACGCAAAGCCGGCGTCCTCGAAAACCTCCACATCCGCCGCCCAACCACCCCAACCCCCCGCCGCCGCGCCGCCTGACCCCCACCGGGCACTCGGCACTCGGAACTCCCTGGGCACCAGCCACCGGGCACCATGCACTAACCGCCAGTACCGCGACCGGCAGGAAGCGCGGCCGCCCCCAACCACTCACACCCCCCACTCACCACCCACCCCCGCCAACCGAAAATCGAAAATCGCAAATCGAAAATTGGCTACTCGACCACCACCGTCCCCCGCATCGCCACATGCACCTCGCACCGGTACGAATACGTCCCCGGCGTCGTGAACGTGTAGCTCACCGTATCCGTCGTGGTGATGTCGGTGGGGCCGAAATTGAAGTTGTCGCCCTTGACGTTGTGGGCCTGGGCGGTGTTCGCCCAACTCCACGTGACGGTCCCGCCCACGCCGATGGTGACCTTCGAAGGCGACCAGAAGTTCGCGGCGGTGGCCCCGACGGTGACGCTCAGCGGGTTGTTGCTCGGCGGCGCCTTGGTCGGCGTCGGCGGCACGACAACCTGGGTCGCGGGCGAGCCGCCGCCGCTGGTGGGCGTGGCTGTCGGGGGCGCGCTGGTCGGGGTGGCGGTAACCGGCTCGGGCGTGGGCGTCTCGCTCGGCGCGCCCGTGGGCGTCGGCGACGGCGTGGCCTGGCCGGTGGTGGGGGTGTGGCTGGCCGTCGCGCTCGGGGTGAGCGTGATGCCGGGCGTCGGGGTCGGCGCGGGGGTGTCGTCGCCGCCACAGGCTGCGGCGAGGAGGAGGGCGATGGTGGTGGCGGCGGCCGCGGCGAGGGTTCGGGGTCGCATGGTGGTATCTCCGCGTGCGCGGGGGTCGCGCGGTGTGGTGGTGGTTCGAACGGGCGAAGAAGAGGGGGAGCGCCCTACCCATACGGGCGGGACGTTCCCCCAGGTTGGTGCGGGATGGTGCTTTTGCCGGGGTTAGCGGCGGGAGGCTGCGAAGGCGATGGTGGTCGCGCCCATGGCAATGGCCACAGACCCGGCGACGAGGAGGATGCCCATGGTGCCGGACTGCGAGGTGGGTGCGAGGGTATCGCCGGTGTTGGGCGCCCCGGGGGCGCCACTGGTGACGTTGATGGTGCCCATCATGCCCTGTTCGGCATGGAGGACGCAGATGTAGGTGTAGGTGCCCGTCTTGCCGAAGCTAAAGCTGGCGCTGGTGCCATCGGGGAATTCGAGGCCGATGATGGGGCTGGCGACGACTTTGGAGCCATCGACTTTGACGCCCGGGCTATAGTTCACGCCGCCGCTGAAGGGGTCCCAATCGGCGAGTTCGGGCGGTGGCGGGCCGTTGAGGTCGACTCCCGGGGGCACGAAGAGGATGTCGTGCGGGGTGTGGACGTTGGAGACGAATTTGACGGAATCGTTGATGCCAACGTTGAGGGAGGCGGGGAAGAATTGCATGACATCGCCGACGGGGATGTCGTTGTTGCTGGAGACCTGGAGGGTGAATTCGCGGCCACCGCCAGCTTTGGAGGAGATGGCGACGGGCTTGGCAGCGGCGGCTGCGGCTGCGGCCTTGAGGGCGGCGATGTTGTCGTTGTAGGCGGCCTGGCCGCGTGCATCGATGGCGACCTGGGTATCCTGGACGCCGACGCCGGGTTCCTGGACGTAGACCTGGCCGGTCATGAAGGGGTGGATGAAGCAGTAGTAGTCGTAGGTGCCTTCTTCGGTGAATTTGACGGAGAAGGAGGCGGTTTCGCCACCCTGCGGGAAGAGGAACCCGGAGTTGACGAATTCGGTGCCATCGTATTCGACGACGGCGGCGTCGGGGTGGCTGGGCGGGTTGGGGTCGCCCATGATTTCGCCGAAGGTGATGGAGTGTGGCTCGGGCCAATCCCATTCCCAGGTGAGGGTGTCGCCGGCGTAGATGTAGACATCGGCCGGGAGGAAGGTGTTGACGGCGTATCCGGTTTCGCCATCGCCGGCGCGGACCTTGAGGGTGACCTCATCGGCGAAGGCGGTTTGGCCTGTCGAGGTGAAGACGGCGGCGATTGCGACGGCTAGGGCTGGCAGGGCCAGCAGGGCTTTCTTCATGGTGCTCGGTGCTCCCTCCGAAATGTTGGGTTAAGACCCGGTTTTGGACAGTACTCCTGTAGTAGTACGGGTTCAATCGGTTCATGTGACGCGAATCACATAAAATGGGGAACATCGGCCGAAGGGCGGAGGGCTGGCGGGGTGGGGTCATTCCGCAGGCGGATAGTTGGGTAAAGGTTGCTGTGCGAGCCATTCGGCGGCGGAGGGGACGCCTTTGAGGCCGGTGGCGGCGGTGACGCTGCGGAGGAGGGCGCGGGAGACGGCTTCGGAGGCCATGGCGCCGATGGTGGTGAGTTCGTAGGGTTTGGTTTCTTTGGCGCCCATGGAGAGGGCGAAGGCGATATCGCCGTCGCCCTGGGTGTGCGCGGGGCTGACGACGCGGGCGAAGCCATCGTGGGCCTGTGCGGCGACGCGCTGGAGGTGGTGGGGTTCGAGGGCGGCGTTGGTGGCGACGCAGATGAGGGTGGTGTTCTGGAGGAGGGCTTCCATCTGCTGGGTGCGTTGTTCGAAGGCTTCGCGGAGGGCGACGAAGCCGCCAGCTTCGGCGCGGGGGCCGGCGATGGTTTCGCCGGTTTCGGGTTCGAAGAAGGAGCCGACGGCGTTGGCGGCGGCGATGGCGCCGACGATGAGGCCGCCGGGGCCGAGGACGCTGGCGGTGCCGATGCCGCCTTTGAGGGCGCGTTCGGGGCCGAGGAGCTTGGCGACGGTGGCGCCGGTACCCGCGCCGATGGTCCCCTGGGGGACGCGGCCGCTGGTGGCGCGTTCGGCGGCGCGGTAGCCGTCTTCGGCGGTGGGGTATGCGCCGGGCTCGCCGATGCCGAGGTCGTAGAGGACAGCGGCGGAGACGATCGGGACTTTTCGGGCGGCGGTTTCGAAGCCGATACCCTCTTCGGCGCACCAGCGCATGACGCCATCGGCGGCGGCGAGGCCGAAGGCGCTGCCGCCGGTGAGGACGACGGCGTGGCAGGTGCGCACGAGGTTTTCGAGGCGGAGGACGTCGGTTTCGCGGGTGCCGGGGGCGCCGCCGCGGGCATCGACGGCGGCGGCTTTGGCGCCCGGGCAGAGGATGACGGTGCAGCCGGTGGCTCCACGGCGGTCGGTGACGTGGCCGACTTTGATGCCGGCGACGTCGGTGATGGCGTCTTTGGGGCCGGGGTGCCAGGTCATGGTTCGATGCGGCCGGCGGACCGGCGGGCGTTCACGTAGGAGAGGAGGAATCCGCGGGCGATGGCGCAGATGTCGCCGGTGAGGTCGGCGAGGGTGGCGCCATCGGATTCTTCCGCGCCGAAGCTGGAGGCGACGGACTGGCCGCGCTCATCGACGCCGGCGAGCCAGACTTCATCGGGGACGTGCTTCCGGGAGAGGGCGGGGATGAGGAGCATGGGGTTGCCGGTTTCGGCGGCGGCGACGAGGCCGGAGAGTTCGGTGAGGTCCGGTTGGGCGCGGAGGATGCGTGCGGGTTCGAGGGCGTCGTCGTTGAGGGAGAGTTCGCGGACCATTTGTTCGGCGGAGATGGTTGCTGCGCGCTGGATGAACTCGCGCCATTCGGCCGCGCCGGGGAGCGGCTTCAGGAGGGAACGGGCGATCGGGTAGCGGCGGTCGGAGAGCGCCTGGAAGACCGCGACCAGGCGGCGGCAGGCTTCACCGAGTTCCTGGGCGATGAGGCCGACGAGGATGGCGCGGTCGCCGGCTTCGGCGAAGACGAGGGAGCGGAGGGCCGCATCGGCGGCCATCTCGGGCTTACGGAGTGCGGAGCGGGCGTAGGCCTCGACGAAGTCGAGTTCGTTCAGTTCGCCGGGGTAGGTGACCTCTGCCATGGGGCCATAGTAGGGCAATCGGCGCGGAGGGGTGTGTCAGGCGCCGCGGGCGCGGAATGAGGCGCCCGGGTTGGGTTTGCCGGTTTCGGAGAGCGAGCGTTCGTAGGCGCCGAGGACGGAGAGGAGGATGTCTTCCAGGCGGCCCCGTGTCCACTGACCGTTCCTCCGTTCAGGGCCTGCGGCGACGATTGCGCCGCCGGGGCCGCCGGAGCCGACGGTGACGGAGATAAACCAGCGCGTGCCGCCCATGCGACGACGCTCGGTGAGGACGAAGGTGACGGTGTAGCTGTTTCCGAGGGTGACGGTGAAGGCGGGCACGGAATCGTCTTTGCGGGGAAGGGGGCTGACGCTGACGGCGAGGGAATCACCGTAGACCTTCCGGATATCGGTGGCCGCAGCTTCGGACCATTGGTGGAGGGTAGCGAGGAGGCTGAACTGTGAATCGAGGTCGTGGACGCTTGCAAGGCCCTTGAGCTGGCGGCGTTCGACCCACGAATTGCGGAGCAGTTCCACTCGGCGTTCGAAGGATTCCCCACTCATCGGCATGTCACCGCCTCTCACTCCCGGCCCCGGTGGGGCGCACTCGGTCGCAGGTTTCCACGATGTGTCAGGGTAGCGGCGCCCGGTTTCCGGCTCTTTGCGGGCGGGTTACGGATGGTTTGCGTGCTGGAGCCAGGGTGAGGCTGGCAAGCTGGCCGGGGTGCGAAAAGGCGGCCGGAGGAGGCAATTCCGGCCGCCTTTTCGATGGTGGCTCGTGGCCTTCAGCGTTTCCGCTAGACGGCCGCGTTGCCTCGTTCGCCGGTGCGGACGCGGATGACATCCACGATATCCGCGACGAAGAGTTTGCCGTCGCCAATTTCGCCCGTGCGGGCTGATTCGACGATGGTGGTGACGACCTTTTCGAGGTCGGCATCGTTGACGACGAGGAGGATCCAGACCTTGGAGAGGTACTCGACCTTGTATTCGCGGCCGCGCCATTGTTCGGTAAGGCCGCGCTGCTTGCCGTGTCCCTTCACTTCGGAGACGGTGATGCCACCGTAGCCGAGTTCTTCCAGGGCTTCGCGGACGAAGGGGAGCCGCGAAGGCCGGATGATTGCGTCGATGCGCTTCATATGGTTTTGCTCATCCTTCCACTAGCTGAGAGCGATGTTCGCCGGTGGGTATGGTAGCCCCGGGGTGGGAGAGTTTCGCCCACCCCAAGGGCAATGAGGCGTGGACTATTTGCCCCCGGCGGAGCTGAAGACGCCGGAGCCGGTCGGACCGAAGTCCGGGTAGGAATCGAGGCCGTGCTCCAGGAGGTCGAGGCCCTTGAGTTCTTCGTCCTCGGGGACGCGGAGGCCGACAGTCAGCTTGATGGCCATGAACAGGATGCCAGCGGTGACGACGACCCAGGCGATGATGGCTGCCGCACCGATGAGCTGCATGATGAGCTGTTCGGCACCGCCGCCAAGGAGCAGGCCGTACTTGTCGGGATTGGCGTAGCCAGCCTGGATCATCCCATCCTCGGAAGAGAAGAGGCCGACGGCGATGACGCCCCAAAGGCCCGCGCACCCATGAACCGGGAAAGCGCCGACCGGGTCGTCGATCTTCACCTTATCGAGGATGAGGACGCCGGCGTACATCACACCTGCGCCGATGCCGCCGATGACAATGGCAGCCCAGGGGTCGACGGTGGCGCAGGGTGCGGTGATGCCGACGAGGCCGCCCAGGACGCCGTTGATGGCGAGACCGGGGTCGTAGCGATTGGTGAGGAGCTTGGCGAGCAGGACGGCAGTGACGCCGCCGGCACCGGCCGCGAGGGTGGTGTTGGCCGCGACCTTGGCGGCGAGATCGACGAGGCCGCCGGTGACGCCAAGGGTGGAGCCGGGGTTGAACCCATACCAGCCGAACCAGAGGATGAACATGCCGAGGCTGGCGATGGAGATGTTGTGGCCAGGAATGGCGTTGACGCGGCCATCCTTACCGAATTTGCCAAGGCGGGGCCCGACGATCGCGGCGCCCATGAGGCCGGCCCATCCGCCCACCATGTGGACGAGGCCGGAACCCGCGAAATCGACGTAGCCGCTGGCCATGAAGAGGTCATCCGGGTTGTCTTTGAAGGGAGACATCCAGCCGTTCACATCCCATCCCCAGTGGATGACGACGGGGTAGATGAAGGCGGTGATGACGACGGTGTAGATAAGGTAAGCCGAGAACTTCACGCGTTCGGCGAGGGAGCCGGCGACGATGGTGGCGGCAGCGGCTGCGAAGGCGAACTGGAAGAACCAGCTGGTGTAGTCGGTGAAATCGTTGAGGAAGAAGTTCCCCATGCCGATGAAGCCGTTCGAGGAATCGGACGAGCCATAGGCGAACGCCCAGCCAACCGCCCAGAAGCTGATACCGCCGAAACAGGCATCGAGCATGTTCTTCATGAGGATGTTTGCCGTGTTCTTCGCGCGGACGAATCCGGCGGTGAGCATGGCAAACCCGGCCTGCATGAAGAACACGAGCATGCCGGCGACCAGGATCCACGTGGAATCGAGTGCGCCCGCGATATCGGCGATCGCTTCGTCCGTTGTTGGCTCCTGCGCGTAGGCAGCTGACATTACGGCCATGGCAAGCAAGGCCCCGCCAAGCATGCCGAGCGGCCGGTGCAGCTTTCGCAACAGCAGCGCTTGTCGATCAGACATTCACTGAACCCCCGTAG
>CALFYR010000668.1 GCA_937954195.1 uncultured Dehalococcoidia bacterium | reverse complement strand
TACCTGCTGCCCAGCCCCGATTATGAAGGCGGCCTGCTCGGCGGGCTGGGCGAAGACCTGGAAGCAGCGGGCGCGCTTGTGAGCTACAACGGCAAATCGTTCGACCTGCCCATGCTCGAAACGCGCTACATCCTCTCGCGGGAGCGGCCGGCGTTCCGGGCCCTGCCACACCTGGACTTGCTGCATCCGAACCGGCGTCTCTTCAAGGGGGCGATGGATTCGCACAAGCTGCCGAACGTGGAGCGGGAGCTGCTGGGGTTCGAACGGGAGGACGATTGCCCTTCGAGCGAGGTGCCGCTGCGGTACTTCCAATTCCAGCGGAGCGGCGACCCGACACACATCCTGCCGGTGCTTCGGCACAACGCCTGGGACATCCTTTCGCTTGTCGCGCTGGCGGCGCACCTGGCGGGCGTGTGCGCGAGCGACGAGTACCCGCTGCAGGCGGCCCGTGCGGCCGAATACGAGGGCGACTTTGCGGCGGCCGGGGCGCGCTACGACGCCGCGATCGCGACGGGGCGGCTGGCGCGGGCGGCGCGCCTGGAGGCGATGGAGCGTTCGGCGCGGGCGCATGGGAAGGCCGGGGATTGGACGACAGCGGCCGAGCGCTGGCAGGCGCTGCTGGATGAACCGCGGAGCCGGCGCGTGCTGCCCTACGTGGAGCTTGCGAAGCTGGCGGAACACCGCCTGGGCGACCTGCCGCGGGCGTACATGCTCGCGGACGAGGCGGCGGCGCTGGTGGCGCGTGGTCTGCTGATGCCGGGTACCGGCGAGCTTTCGGCGGAGGCGCTGGGGAAGCGGCGAGAGCGGCTCGCCGCCAGGCTGCGCCGGAGCAAAGCCGCCGAACGGTAACCCGGACCCCCGGCTACGCGATAGCGTGTAAACTGGATAGCCATGGGCGAGGAATGGACCGCCGAAACGATCGCGGCCTTGCGGGCAGAGCTCGGGCTGACCCAGGCCGAGATGGCCGACGAGCTTGGGGTGCGCCAACAAACGGTCTCGGAGTGGGAGACGGGGCGCTACGAACCGCGGGGCGCGAGCGTGCGCATGCTGCGCCACCTCGCCGAAGCGAAAACGCCGTACGACGCAGGGGAACCTTCCGGGAGAGGGTGATTGCGGTTGTTTACACGGTAACGTGTAGAATGGCGGGATGGAGAGAGGATCCGGGCAGGGCGCGAAGCGGGCCGAACGCCCGGAGTACACGGAGGCGGACCTGGCGGAGCGCTGGGCCGCCGCCCCGCGGGGGCCACTGCGGCTTGAAGACGGGCGGGCGCTCCGGGTGGTATTTCCGGGCGTGCCGGGCGGCGGCGCCGGGCCGGACTTCAGCGGCGCCATCCTCGATGCGGGTGGCGACCTGCTTCGCGGCGACGTTGAGATTCACCTGAAGGCGAGCGGCTGGGGCGCGCATGGCCACACGCGGGACCCGGCCTATGCCGGCGTGGCATTGCACGTGGTCGCGGAGAACGACGGCCGCTCGACGGTGACGGCCCACCAGAGCGGACGGCTCATCCCGGTGCTTGTCCTCGCGCCGTTGCCGCAGGCTGGGCTGCCGGGGTTTGTGCCGCCCTGCGCGCTGGAAGCAGCGCGGGGCGCGGAGTTCGGGCCGGCGCTGGAACGGATGAGCCTGCGGCGGCTGCGGGCGAAGGCGGCCCGCGTCCAGCCCGTGGTGGCCTCGCAAGGGGCAGGACAGGCGCTCTACGGCGCGGCGCTTGAGGTGCTGGGCGGGACCGCCAACCGGGAAGCGTTCGCGGCACTCGGGCGGAGGCTGCCGCTCGCGACGCTGATCGAGCGTGCCGCGCCGGGCGTGCCCCGCCACCTGGCGTTTGCGGCGGAGATGAAGGGCGCGGCTGCGCTGCTCTCGCTGCGGCGCGCGGGGCTTCGGCCGATGGCATCGCCGGGCCGGCGGCTGGAGGCGGCTGGAGCGCTGTTCGCGCGCTGGTGGCCCGTGGACGAGACTGGATGGCCCGCCGGGCTCACGCCGCCGGTGGGTTGGCGGATGGCCTCGGCGGCGGGAATCGGCCGGGCGGCGGCTATCGAGGTCCTGGTCAACGCGGTCCTTCCGGTCGCGTTCGCCTCGGGCGCGTGGCGGGAGGCGGAAGTGGAGGAGACGTGGCGGGCAATCCCTTCGCCGGGGACGTATGGGCGGCTGAAGAAGCTCGAGGGATGGCTTGGGGGCGGTGGCGCTGCCCCGCCGTTCACCTCGGCGGCGCGGCTGCAGGGAGGGCTGCTGATGCACGCGGACTACTGCACCAAGGGCGCGTGCGGGCGCTGCCCGGTTTTGGAGGTGAAAGGCGAAAGGTGAAAGGTGAACGTGGGTTCGTGGTGAGGGGGAGTGCGGGGTTCTGGGATCGTGATTGGTGGCTGGAGCGGAGCCCTTCCTCTCGGTCGGGCCTCCCTGGTGCGTGGTTGGTGGGCGAGTGGGCTTTGGGCTCATGGCTGATACTGCCGGGGCCAAAGGCCCACGGCCAACGGCGAACGGCACTCCTACCCCAGGGCGGAGCTGATTTCGGCGATCTCGTCCGGGGTCATTTCGAGGGTTTCGAGGAGGATCTCCATGGAGTGTTCGCCCAGGCAGGGCGCGGGCGCGCGCGGGCCGCTTTCGTAGCCGCTGATGATGAACTGGTGGCCTTCGTACGGGACCGTCCCCATTTCGGGGTGCTCCATGGGGTGGAAGAAGTTGCGATGGGCGAGCTGGGGGTCGCGCAGGTGGTCGCTGGAGCGCTGGACGGCGCCCGCGGGAACGCCGGCTGCCTGCAGGCGGGCCATGAGCTCGTGCGCATCGAACGAGGCGGTCCAGGCGGCGATGCGCTCATCGATGAGCTGGCCGTTGGCGCGACGGCCGGCGGCGGTGGCGAGAGCGGGGTCGGTGGCCCAGGCGGGTGAGCCGAGTTCGGCGGCGAGGGCTGCCCACTGGTCATCGGTTTCGATGGCGATGGCGATCCACTCGTCGTCGCCGGCGGCGGGGTAGGCGGCATGGGGGGCGCAGGCCTGATCCTGGTTCCCGCAGCGGCGGGGCACGCGGCCGCTGAGCTGGTAGTCCAGGATTTCGGGGGCGAGGTAGTAGAGCGCCGATTCCATCTGGGCCTGTTCGATGCGCTGACCCTCGCCGGTGCGGCGGTGGTGATCGATCGCGGCCAGGACGGCGGATGCGAGAAAGCGCGGCGCGATGGTGTCGGTGTAGGCGGTGAAGGGCCCGGCGGGCGGCCTATCGGGCCAGCCGGTGACTTCGTAGAAGCCGCTGATGGCAGCGGCGTGGTAGCCGTAGCCGGCGAGCGCGGCCGCCGGACCGGTCTGGCCCATGAGGCAGGTGGAGACGTAGATGACGTCCGGGTTGATCGCCTTCGCATCCTCGTAGCCCAGGTGGTTATCAGCCATGGTGCCGGGCGTGAATGATTCGATGACGACATCGGCCCAGGCGATCAGCTTCTTCGCGACTTCCTGGCCCTCCGGAGTCTTGAGGTTCAGCGCGATGGAACGCTTGGACGTGTTGAAGGCGCCGAAGAACTGGGAGCGGTTCGGGCCGGGGACGCCATCCTTGTACGGGCCGGCGACGCGGAGGCGGTCGGGCGGGCTCGCGGTCTCAATCCGTATGACATCGGCGCCATGGTCGGCGAGGTATTTGCCGGTGATGGGGCCGACGCCGATCCAGGAGAAGTCGGCGACCTTGAGCCCGGCGAGCGGCAGTTGCTCGCCATCGCCCTGGGAGTTGGCGGGCTGGCGGGTCGCGGCGAGGGTGGCGGCGGTATGCTCGCCGGCTTTCGGGACGCCGCGCTGGCGGGTGATGGGCTTTCCGCTGACCTGGACGAAGGGGCCGGGGCCTTTGAGGCTCACACCATCGCGGACTTCCAGCGGGGTCCAGTAGGACCTCGCATCGAGCTGTGGAAATTCCAGCAGTTCCGGGATGGTGGCGACCGGCGCGAAGGTCACGCCGGTGGCGATGCCGCGTTCGAGGAGTTCGCGCTTGGTGTACTTCGCGGTCCAGCGGCTGACGACTTCGACGACTTCCGGGTAGGTGAAGGCGAGCGGCTGGCCCTGAAGCACCTTCATGTCGTAGATGCGCCACTCTTCGGCCTCGAGCCAGGATTCGGGGACGATGCCGTCTTCGACCATCCAGCGGACGAGCGGGACGAGTGTGGGGCCGTTGCCGAGGAGGACGACTTCGCCGTCTTTGCAGGGGTAGACGAGCTGGAGGGTGAGCCCGCCGAGCTGGAGGTCGGTGCCGGCGCGTTCGACGTCCTTGCCCTGGATGGCGGCGGCGATCATGGCCTGGAGGCCAGTCCAGAAGACGGCTGCCTGCACGGAGACATCGACAAAGCGGCCCTGGCCGGTTCGCTGGCGGAGATGATGGGCGACGAGGGCTCCGACGGCGCTTTCGGTGGCGGCGTGGTACCAGCACTGGGGGACGCTGACGCGGACCGGGGGCCGGTCGGCGTCGCCGTTGAGGGCCATCATGCCGCCCATAGCGGCGAGGGTGAGGTCGGTGGAGAGGTGGTTCGCGTAGGGGCCGGACTGGCCGAAGGGCGTGGTCGCGACATAGATGAGGCGCGGGTTGACGGCGCGAAGCTGGTCCCAGCCGAGGCCGAGGGAGGCCATCTCGCCGGGAGCGGCGTTTTCGAAGAGGAAATCGGCGCCGGCGACGAGTTCCAGGAAGCTCTCACGGCCGCGCACGGTGGCGAAATCGAGGGCGACGCTGCGCTTGTTCCGGTTGTAGGCCGCGAAGGCGCGCTCATCGGCGCGGGCGGGCTGGCCGCCGGGTGGTTCGACCTTGAGGACTTCGGCGCCGAGGTCGGCCAGGACCATCGGGCCGAGGGCGGCGCGGTTATCGGTGAGGTCGAGCACGCGGTATGGACTGAGCATGGTTCCCTCTTGGCGGCCCGGATGCGGGGTAGGCGGACTATACGGGAAGAGGCATGAGGCAGGAGGGATGAGGTAACCCTTTGGCGGGTTGGGGCGTTGTGAGTGGTGTAGCCGGGCCACACACCCCCTGACAGTGCGGCCGGCAGGCTTGTTCCCTCCTTGAAGGGGCGTTCCGCTGGCCGGTGCGCCCCTTCTCCCTTGTGTTCTCTTTCTCCCTCCTCACCCGGGGCTCTGGTACCCTCAGGGCGACGCCCACATGACAGAACAACTCCCCGACGATCGGCCGCAACGGCGGCGCGAATACTCCGGGCCCGGCTCAACGCTGGGCATCGCCGCGCTGATCGTGATCGTGGTGGGCGTGGCGCTCTGGTGGTTCGAGTTTCGTGAAACTTCCGGGAGTGGCGGGCAGGATGCGGGCGGCGGGCGTGGAGTGGTGGAGCTGCCCGAGACGCTGAACCCCACGGGCGAATCGCCGGCCGCGCGGGAGGGCCGGGCGGCGCCGAACTTCCAGCTCGATACGCTGGCGGGCGATGCGCTGACGCTCACCGACCTGCGGGGCGAGTATGTGCTGGTGAACTTCTGGGCGAGCTGGTGCGGCCCGTGCCGTGGCGAAACCCCGGACCTGCAGGACTTCCACATCCGGACGCTCGGGAAGGAGATCACGGTTGTTGGGGTGAACCAGCAGGAGGATGTGGACACGGCGCGGACGTTCGTGGAGGAATTCGCGGTGGACTACCCGATCCTGTTCGACTTCTCCGGCGAGGTTTCGGCGGCGTATGCGGTGGGGGTTGGCGGCCTGCCGCGGACCTTCCTGGTGAACCCGGACGGGGTGGTCGAGCGGGTGTACCTGGGGCGGATTACCGACGAGCAACTCCGGGAGATCGAGGAGACGCTCCCATTAGCGCGACCCCGCAGGCGAAAC
>CALFYR010000667.1 GCA_937954195.1 uncultured Dehalococcoidia bacterium | reverse complement strand
AGCCGCGCCATCGAACCGTTGCGTGCACGCACCAGCTCGTAAACCGATGCGTTCCCCGGAAGCCGCAAAGACGTAGTAGCAGACATCTCGTATCACCCCTTGCCGGAATCCTGACTGTCCTTCATGTCACGGGCATGACCGCTCGATGAACAGCGTGTTTCGGCTTCACCGAGGTTAAGCCCGGATCGCCGTTGTGTCACATGGGTGTTCGAAAGATTCACATGTGAGTTACGCGCGCAGGATGAGAAGAGTTGGAAGTGCGTGGGTCCGCCGGGACAGCGTAGCGAACCCACGCAGCAGGTTGAGCGCCCGGAGGGGAAGTGGGCTCCTGCCTCGGGAATACCCGGTGAAGGCAGGTTCGCAGGATTACATGAACGGCCCGTTACCCGTCGATGAAGGCAATGTTTCCGGCGCAACGACTTCGTTTATCGGCCCGTACCTAGAGTTCGGCGAGGATCTCCGCCGTGTGCTCGCCCAACTTGGGGGCAGGGCGACGCAGTTCCCACGGGGTCGCGCTGAACTGGTATGGGGCGCCAGGCATGACTACCGGCTCATCCCGTCCCTCACCCGTGACAGCGACCCAGAATCCCCGGTCGGTCCAGTGTCGGTCGTCGATAGCCTCGTGCGGGGCGCGCACCACACCCCACGACTGCCGCCGTTCCTGGCCCCCGCGGTACACATCCTCAGAGGAGTTCGCGGCGATGAACTTGCCCAACTCGCCGTAGACTTCGGCTGCCTCAGCTGTTCCCCGTGCCGCCTGCCGGTTCATTGGGTCGTCGAAACGCTCTTCATCGAGTTGCTGGCCGAATCCGCCTGCCTGGAACCACTCTTTGATCTTCTTCCAGCTCGCGTTGTCTCGCCCCACGCCGAAGATGAGGTTGTATTTGCCGTCGTTCGCCATGTAGAGCCATGGCTCGGTTCGCTGGGCGGCGGCATGGCGGCCCGTTTGCCGAAACACGTTCACGCGCCGCGTGAACCACCACGGCAGGCCAACCTCAGTAGT
>CALFYR010000666.1 GCA_937954195.1 uncultured Dehalococcoidia bacterium | reverse complement strand
ATAGGCGACGAGTTCCAACTTTACGTAAATCGACAGTACATTCGCGCACAACTGGTAGGTTCGTTCGACCTCTTCCCAGGGCACGACCCCGCCGAAACCGCTCACTTCATCGTGGCCGACCTCGCTTCGCTCCAGGCGATCGCCGCGACGGTGCCCGGGCTCTCCGATGCCATTTACCCCAACGAGATGTGGATGTCCTACGCCGAACCCGGCGCGATGACGCGTGACGGCCTGAACGCCGCTGGTCTCCAGGCCGAAGCCGCCTTCGATGAGCGCGACGTCCGAGCCGCCCAGGCGGCAGACCCGCTGATCGCCGCCAGCTGGGAAGGCATCCTTTTCCTTTCCTTCGCGGCCGTCCTCATCCTCACCGGCCTCGGCTTCGCGGTGTACGCGGCCCTGGCTGTGCAGTCCCGCAGCCTGGAGTTCGCCATCCTTCGGACCATGGGCTATTCAAGCAAGCAGGTGCTCTCGCTCGTCAGCTTCGAGCAGCTCTTCGTCATCGTCTCCGGTGTGGTCGTGGGCACGTTCCTGGGGTTCCCACTTGGCCGGCTGATGATCGGCTACCTCGGTGTCACCGAGCAGGGGGGCGATCCCGTGCCGCCGCTCATTTCGCAGGTCAGTTGGGCGGCCGTCCTGACCGTGTATGGTTTGCTGGCGATTGTGTTCGTCGGCACAATCACCGCGCTGGCCGCGGTGTACTCTCGCCTGGCTGTCCACCGGGCGCTGCGGATTGGAGAGATCTGAGTGACGGCAACCAGGCTCATTGCGAACGAACGATTGGGGGCTGCGTGACCGACGAAGACCTCTACATCCGCTGCGAAGACCTCTTCAAGATCTACAAGGCCGCCAACCTGGAAGTGGTCGCCCTGCGCGGGCTGGACCTGAAGGTGCGCCACGGCGAGTTCATGGCCATCGTCGGCGCATCCGGCTCCGGCAAGTCCACGCTCTTGAACATCCTCGCCGGGCTGGATACGCCCTCGGCCGGCCGCTGCTTCGTCGGTGGCGAGGACCTCCTCGCTATGTCCACGTCCGACATGGTTCGCTACCGCCGGAAGAGTGTCGGGTTCATCTGGCAGCAGACCGGCCGCAACCTCGTGCCCTACCTGGATGCGGTCCAGAACGTCGAAGTCCCGCTCGTGCTCGATGGCGTCCCCGCGGCCGAAGCCCGCAAACGCGCCACCGAACTGCTTGAGCTCGTCCTCCTCGGCCATCGCAAGCACCACCGGCCGGAAATGCTCTCCGGCGGCGAACAACAGCGCGTCTCCATCGCCGTGGCCCTCGCGAACCGGCCACCACTTCTGCTCGCCGACGAACCCACCGGTGAACTCGATTCCGTTGGCGCCGATACCGTCTACGAGGTCTTCCGCAACCTCAACAAGGAACTCGGCACCACCATCATCATCGTGACCCACGACCCCGATATCGCCGCCCGGGTCGACCGCGTGGTCGCCATCCGCGACGGCCGCACGAGCACGGAAATCATCCGCACGGTGCGCTTCGAAGGTGTCGAAACGAAGGTCCAGCACGAGGAATACGTCCTCGTCGATGCTGCGGGCCGCCTGCAGGTCCCGAAGGAATTCCTGGACCGTCTCGACATCCACGAACGTGTCCGCGTGCTGCTGGGCGAGGGCCGCATCGAAGTGCTCCCCGATGGCGGGCACCGCGTGAGGGAGCGCTGATGGCAGGGTCTTCCATCGAAGTCCGCAACGTCTCCCGCCGCTTCAAGGTCGGCGCCGAAGAAGTATGGGCCGTCCGCGACATTTCGCTTTCGGTCGCTCCCGGCGAATTCCTCGCGCTCGTCGGCCGCTCAGGTTCGGGCAAGACAACCCTGCTGAACCTGATGGCCGGTCTCGATAGACCGTCCGAAGGCGAAATCGCCATCGATGGCGAGCGGGTCGATCAGATGAGCGAGAAGCAACTCGACAACCTCCGCCGCCATAAGCTGGGCTTCATCTTCCAGTCGTTCGGCCTGCTGCCGCTTCTCTCCGCCCGCGAAAACGTCGAGCTTCCGCTCCGCATTGCCGGCGTCGGTTATGCCGCCCGCTCGAAAATGGTCCGCGAGGCGCTCTCGTTCGTGGGTCTGGGCCGTCGCGCCGATCACCGCCCCTACGAACTCTCTGGCGGTGAACAACAGCGCGTTGCTATTGCCCGCGCACTCGCCACGTCGCCGTCCCTCATCCTCGCAGACGAGCCAACTGGCGAACTGGACTCGGCGACGGCCACCGCAGTCTTCACCCTCCTCCGGGATCTCGCGAAGGCCGAAGGCATCACCATCGTCACCTGTACCCACGACCGGCTGGTGATGGAGATGGCCGCCCGTGTGGAGGAACTCGCCGATGGCCACCTGGTCACCGGCGAGAAGCGGGAGGTCTACGACCGTATCCGCGCCCGTGAACGCAGCCCCTTCGCCGCGCCGCAGCCGGCGGCCGGCGGGATGGAAGAGCAGCCCGCGCTCTCCTCTCTCATCGGGGCTGACCTGTCACAGTTCCGGCCGGCCTCCGAGCGCGTCGAGCGAAAGCCGGTGGTGCCCGAGGCCGGAGGCGCCGAGGAACTCGCCGAGCTGAGCGGATTCCGCCGCGCCCCTCAACGCTCGGCGCGCCAGTCCGTCGCCGAGGCAGAAACCGAACCGGAAACCGAAGACACCCCCGCCCGCGAAGATTCGCCGTCACCCTCGACCGAAGAGCCTTCCGACCTCTCTCGCTGGGCCCGCCCCGACAGGGACTAGACGCCCGCCTCCCGCAGCGTCCGGCTCAGCATCCGCAGTAGCGTCTCCCGATCCTCGGGAATGCCCTGTTGCAGCCGGGCCGCCACGGAAATTGCCTTCCAGCGCCGGAGTTCGTCAGCCTCGTATGGCACTTCGGAGCGGTAGGCGCGCATGTAGGCCGCAAGGGCCACCTTCCGGAACAACTTGATCAGTATCCGGCCGAAGACCGGGGTGTCGGGTGGCGCCGAGCCCGCCGCCAGCAGCACCCAGGTGTTCGCATGGTCAGCCACCGCCGGCCCGCGGGCCACGTTCGGGAAGTCGATGACCACCGGCCCGTCCGGCGTAAGCATGACGTTCCCCGGGTGGAAGTCCCGGTGGCACAGGCGGTCGCCCGGCGCGACAGCCGCGAGGATGGTAAGCAGCCGCTCGCGGGCCGCATCGGGCACATGCTCCCCCTCCCGAACCATCCGCAACGCTTCCTCGTAGACGTCATGGGCCCCTTCCGGTGCCACTGTCTTCGCCAGCTCGGCATGAAGCCGCCCTGTCAGTGATGACAACTTCCAGACCTGCCATGGCCGTTTTTCCATCGCCGAAAGCAAGTCGTCACCGTCGATCCGCTCCATCAGCAGCCCGGTTCGTCCCTCGTGTTCCACAAACCCCAGCGGT
This sequence comes from uncultured Dehalococcoidia bacterium, assembly GCA_937954195.1. Lineage (GTDB taxonomy): Bacteria > Chloroflexota > Dehalococcoidia > Tepidiformales > Tepidiformaceae > Amarobacter. The sequence goes on along the minus strand of CALFYR010000666.1, from coordinate 10,689 downwards.
TTGGGTACGGACACGCCCGCTCCTGCGGCCGCCGCGAGGCCCGCCGCCTCGAGGCGCAAGCCATTGGCGAACTGCGGGTCCCGCGCCAGTTTCACCACCACGCCGGGCGACCAGGTGAAGACCTCCGCCGCACGGCCCGATCCGAGCCGCTCCAGCGGCAACAGTGGTTCGGGAATAGTCTCTATATCAGCCATTTCGGGAAGCTCCTCCGTCCCGTGGAATGGCCCCTCGTTCCCCCGGCCAGTGTGGACCACCGTCCGCTACGCGGAAGCCGGCTCCGCGGCAGCCACATGGGTTGCGACGAACTCGCCAATGCGCGCGACCGCCCGAGTAGCCTCAGGCAACATCGAGAACGACTGGAACACGTGGATCATGTCTTCCCACGGCTCGAACTCCACCTGAACGCCGGCGGCTCGTGCCCGTTCGGCCAGTCTTACCGAGTCGTCATAAAGCGTTTCCGCCGTCCCGACCTGGATGAGCAGCGGCGGTAGCCCGCGCAAGTCACCGTTGATCGGTGAGGCCAGCGGCTGGCTCGCGTCAGCGCCGTCCAGGTACATCCGAGCCATCTCATCCAGCGTGTCCTTGTGGACCATCGGGTCCAGCGCGTCACGTTCGGTCATCGAAGCGCCGGACTGTTCAAGGTCCACCCATGGCGAAAGGCAAACAGCGCCGGCCGGCAGCTCGTCGCCCGCCTCTCGAAGCGCGAGCAGGGTCGCCATCGTCAGTCCACCGCCTGCCGAATCGCCAGCGATGGCGATGCCCCCGGCCGCGAATCCCTGCGACCGCAGCCAGCGGTAACACGCCACCGCGTCGTCAATCGCCGCCGGGAACGGATGCTCTGGCCCCAGCCGGTATCCGGCCACCAGCACACGCGCTCCGCTCGCACGCGAAAGCCGGCCCGCAAGTTCCCGGTGCGTCGCAATCGATCCGATGACGTACCCGCCGCCATGCAGGTAGAGGATTGCCCTGCCGGCCGCACCCGGCGCCTCCACCCATTCGGCCGGGACGTCGCCCGCATTCACCGGCGTGCATGCCACGTCCGCCGGAGGCTGGGCCATCGCCGCGAACGCCTCCATGTTGGCGCGCATCTGCTGCAAATCCGGAGAATCCAGGACCATCGGCTGGGCCTTCATCACGTTCAGTAGCTGCTGAAATTCGGTACTCGCCATCGCTGATCCCCTGGGAGTAGTTCTGGAGCGTGCGAGCGTACGATAACGCCGTGAACTCTGCGAACCCGGTTCGCATCGCGCTCGTCCAAATGCGGTGCGAAAAGGCCGCCATCCCCGAGAACCTCCGGGCTATCGACCGCCACCTGGATGATGCCGAGACAGAAGGCGCCGATGTCGTGCTCTTCCCTGAGATGAGCATCACTGGCTATGCCGACCCGACCCGCATGCCCGGTGCGATTCTCTCGGTAGATGGCGCCACCGTTGCGCGGTTTCTCTCGATGACTCGAGGGCGACCGGCTGCGGTCGTCGCGGGCATCATCGAAGCCAACCCCGGCGGAAAACCGTTCATCACACAGATTGTCGCGCGCGACGGTGCCATCATCGGCGTCTACCGCAAGCGCAACATCGCCGAAGACGAGGCGCCCTGGTTCGATGCCGGCCGCGAGCCCTGCGTCTTCGATCACGCCGGTACCCGGTTCGGCATCTCGGTCTGCGCTGACATCTACAAGCCCAAGGTCTTCAGCGACTGCGCCGCCCTTGGCGCACGGGTCATCCTGGAAGCGGCTGCTCCCGGGCTCTACGGCGAGCAACACGATCGCAATTGGGAAACCGGGTGGCAGTGGTGGCGGGGCGAATGCCATCAGCAGCTCGGTGGGTACGCTCGCGAACTCGGCGTCCATATCGCGGTGGCCACCCAGGCCGGCCGCACCCTGGATGAGGACTTCCCCGGCGGGGGCTACCTGTTCGGCCCGGATGGCTCGTGCCTTGCCGAAACCGCCGACTGGTCCGAAGGCATGCTCATCGTCGCTGTGCCGTCCGTTCAATCGCCACCGGGCTGATCTCCGGAGGGCGGCTCCCGTACCGGCGCGCGTACGCGACAACAGCGAGCGAGGTACAGGCGCAAACCATGGCGGCTGCCCGGAACGCCGCGGGCGAGCCCCACTCACCACTGATGAACCCGCCCACTGCCGGCCCCACCGCGAGTCCCAGCCCGCTCAATGCCACGGAAAGCCCGATAAGGGTCCCGCGATGACTTTCCGGCGCCAGGTCCATGATCGCGGCGTTCCAGGCTGGCACCGTCAGCACATTCCCGCCGAACACCACCATCGCTGCCACGACTGCAACCCACAGGTTCGCCGTCCCGGCGAGCACCAGCAGCCCCGCCATGATCAGCACCTGACCGGCGAAGAACGGCCTCCACCGCCCGTACCTGTCGGCGATGTCGCCCGCCGGAACGAACAGCAGGACGCCGACGGCGATGGCCGGGATGAGCGCAATCGTCAGCGTCGTGAACGAAACGTCCAGCACGTTCGCGCCATATGGACGGATGACCGGCACCACCATCGCCAGCCCTACGCTGGCCCCGAGGATGATGACGCTCAGGAACGCCAGCCGCGGAGAAGCGATGCTCCGCAACGGCGGACGCACCTCGTCGGAGGGCGGCATCAGGATGCGCCCTCCGCGGTACGCGGGGATACCGCGGAGGGCAGCGCCAAACGCGAGGACGACCGCCACCAGCGCGGCGAGGAACTGCCACCAGCCTTCGCCGGTTACCAGGAACGCTCCCGTGAGCGCTCCTACCCCGAATCCCAGGAGCTGGGCGAGGTTCAGGAACCCGATGACTTTCCCCCGCCGGTCCGGCGGGTACAGGTCGGCGCTAATCGCATAGGCCGCTGGCCAGAGGAACGCTGTAGCAAACCCAAGTTGGGCCGCGAACGCGAGAAACGCGTACTCGTTCCGCACGAACATCATGAGCCCGATCGCCGGGATCATCAGTACGAAGCCCGCGAGGAGCCCGAAGCGCCGCTCAATCCGGTCCGAAATCGCGCCGGTTGGCGTTTCGAAGATGAAGCGCGCTCCGCCGTACGCCGCCAGGAGATAGCCGCCCCACGCATCGCTCGTCCCCAGCGCCGTGGGCACCCATTCCTGGAATGTCGCGAAGAGCAGGATGCCAACCGCTACCTGCACCAGGAAGATGGCCACCCCCAGCGGATACGGGTACCTGCCGAGTAGCGGCGCCGCAGATTCGACCGCGCTCACGCTCCGAGCGTACGCCGCACCCCGGGAACAAACGACCGGTAGCGGGGCCTCATAGCTGGTTCATAGGAAATGTGCCGCCGCCGCGCTACAGTTGCACCACCTAACGCTCGCGCAGGTGCCGCCATATGGAAGCTCCCGTCCAGATCAAACCGACCAGGCTTGCCGACTACCTCGAAGTCCTCTCCAAGGCCGTCTTTGAGGCGGGCATGAACTGGAAGGTCATCGAAAACAAGTGGCCCGGCTTCCAGGAAGCGTTCGACCACTTCGATCCCGAGAAGGTCGCTGCCTACACCCCGGCGGATATCGACCGTCTCATGGCCGATACCCGCATCATCCGCAACATGCGCAAGGTCGAATCGACCATCCACAACGCGCAGGCGTTCCTGGAGATAGAGCGCGAGTTCGGCTCCTTCGCGAAGTACCTGGAGGCGAAACGGCCCTTCGATTCCCAACTCAAGGACCTCCAGAAGCGCTGCAAACACCTGGGCAACTTCGGCTGCTACTACTTCCTCTACGTCGTCGGCGAAGAAGTACCGCCGCATGAGGAATACAGCGCCAAGCTGAAAGGTGAGCCTTCGAAATCCCAGCGGCTCGCCAAAAAGTAGGGCACTTCCCACTATGGCAACGCGTTCCTCGGCCGATCCCTCCCATGGGGGATTCACGTGCACATATCGGCCCGCGTCGCGGGGGCCTTCGTCGCGTTCTCACTGCTGATGGTGTTTGTCGCCATCGCGGGGTACGCCCTTCACTCGATGGTCTCCACGCGCAACGAAGTCCAGGCGGTAAGCCAAACCACCACGGTCAGCCGCGCCTATGACGATGCCGGGCTGGAAATCCTCCTCGTCCGGCTCGCCGCAGAAGCCCACCTGCGGTCCCTCACGCCGGAAACCCGCGCCGATTTCGATTCTGCCGTCGCGGGCGCCGTCGCCGCTCTCGACCACATCGCCCTGGTCGGCGATGACCGCGACCGCGCAGCCGTCGCCAGCATCTACAGCGACCAACTCCCCGCCCTCGAAGCCGTCAAGCGCTTCTTCCTTGCCCTTGAGCGCGGCGAACCCTTCGAAGAAGAGCTCCCGTCGCCCGACATCATCGACGACATCGAAGCTCTCATGACCCCCCTTCGCGTCGAGCGCGAAGAGCAGGCCGAAACGTTCCTCGTCAGCGTCGTCGATGGCCAGGAACAGGGCCTCGGCGTCATGGTTGTCGTGTGCTCCGCGGGCTTCGCGCTCGTGCTGGGCCTCCTCTCCGCGCTGCGCATCGCCAGCCGCCGCGAAGCCCGGCACCAGGTCGAACTGAACCAGCTTCGCACCGCCGCTCTCACCGATAGCCTCACCGGACTCGGCAACCACCGTGCATTCGTCGAAGAACTGAAGCGCCAGGTCGCACGCGCGACCCGTTACAACGAACCGCTCGCCCTCGCCATGATCGATGTCGACGAGTTCAAAGAAATCAACGACACCTGGGGTCATGGGCGGGGCGATGCGGTCCTTCGTCAGGTGGCGGTCCTCCTCGAGTCCGCCCGGCGCGCCGAGGACTACGCGTTCCGCATCGGCGGCGACGAATTCGCCCTTATCCTCACCCACGCCGAATCCGCGGCCGCCGTGGCAACCATGGAGCGCATTCGCATGGCGGCGCAGAAGGAATTTGGTGGAACGCCGACGCTCAGCATTGGTGTCGCAACCGCCGCCGATAGCGAAGGCGATGAAAGTGTCCTTCGTCAGCAAGCGGATTCCGCGCTTTACGACGCGAAGCTCCGGGGCCGCAACACGACCGTCGCCTTCACGCCATCGGCCGATTCGCTGCCCGTCTTCCCGGCCGCGAAGGTCCAGGCGCTCCGCAATCTCCTGGCCCACGGCGAAATGAACGCGGCCTTCCAGCCCATCTGGGGGCTCACCGAACGCCGCCTCTTCGCGCACGAAGCCCTTGCTCGCATTCCTGCCCCATATGACCTGCCGGGGCCACAACTCGCCTTCGACATCGCCGAGCGCATCGGCCGTTCCGCCGAACTCGACGCCATCTGCCGGAAGGCTATCCTTCACCGGGCCGGCCAGTTGCCCGCAGATAGTCTCCTGTTCGTCAACATCTCGCCGTATTCGCTGAGCCACTCGAGCTTCTCGGCGCCTGACCTCGTCGCTGAGTTCCGCGCGGCCGGGATAGAACCATCGCGCGTCGTCCTCGAAATCACCGAACGCTCGAACGTTTCGGTCGATGTCATTGAGCACGCCGTGATCCAGCTCCGCGCCGCTGACTTCAAAATCGCGTTGGACGATGCGGGCTCCGGCAACGCGGGCCTCCAGATGCTTCGCCGCGTCCCCGTCGACTTCGTCAAGATCGACCGCTCGGTGCTCACCAGCGCTCTCCAGTCCACCATGGGCCGCGCCGCGGTCATGGCAATCGTCGCCTTCGCGTCCCAGGCTGGCGCCCTCGTCGTTGCCGAAGGGGTCGAATCCGACGAGCTACTCGAACTCGTCCGCTGGGTCGCCGACGGCGGCGACGAGGCCGAGGGCAGCCTGGTCTACGCCGTCCAGGGGTACCTCCTGGGACATCCCGCTGAACGCCCATCGAACGGGGATGCCCCCGCCAAACTCGCAGCCTGAGGCCCGCGTAGAATCCCACCTCACTGGAGGGACTTCATGGGCGAACGAGTTGCCGGCAAAGTTGCGGTCATCTTCGGCGGCGGCCAAACACCGGGCGAAACCATCGGAAACGGCCGGGCGACAGCCATCCTGCTCGCGCGCGAAGGAGCCACGGTTTTTGTTGTCGACCGCGACCTCGCCTCCGCTGAGGAAACGGTCGCCATGATCGGCGCCGAAGGCGGCGGCGCCGCCGCCGTCTCCGCCGACATCACCCGCGAGGAGGATGTCGAAGCGGCACTCGCCGGCGCCGTCGGCCGCCATGGCCGCATCGACATCCTCCACAACAACGTCGGCGCGAGCCTGGCCCTCGGCGATGCCACCGCCACAGAACTCGAAGCCGACGCCTTCGACCGCCTCTATCAGGTGAACCTCCGCGGCATGTGGCTCGCCTGCAAGCACGCGCTCCCGACCATGCAGAAGCAGGGCAGCGGCTCGATCGTGAACATTTCCTCGATGGCGGCGTGGGAGGCGTACCCGTACGTTGGCTACAAGACTACGAAGGCTGGCGTGATCGCCCTCACGCAGAACATCGCGATGGCCAACGCTCGCTACGGAATCCGCGCGAACGTCATCCTTCCCGGGCTCATGAATACTCCCATGGCGATTGAAGCCCGCGTGGCCGCCGGAACCCCGCGCGAAGAGGTCATAGCCGGCCGGAACGCGCGCGTCCCGCTCGGCCGCCAGATGGGCTCAGCCTGGGATGTCGCCTACGCATCGCTCTTCCTCCACTCCGATGAGGCCAAGTTCATCACCGGGGTTTCCCTCCCGGTCGATGGCGGCGCCAGCGTCTCATAGCAAAACAGTCCTGCCCGGGTGGGGCAGGACTGTTTGAAGTTCGTCCGGAATCGGGCTATTTGCGCCGGAACAAGAGCATTGCGCCTGTCACAGCCGCAATGCCGGCCCCGACCGCCCATCCAACGCGGCCGTCACGGCTTCGGGGCGTGGGGGCCGCTGCCGGAAAAGGGCGCGTTCGCCGCATTCCTTCCAGCGTTGCCATGTCCAGTTCAGTCGAATAGCCGTCGGGTTCGTCATCGCTGGCTACGGGTGCGGTTACTGCCAGCGAAGGCCCGTCCCGCCGAGTGGCGGCGAACCACGCGAGGACCGTCATCACGGCCAGCATTCCCAGGCCGAGGATGCCCACATTCGGGCCGCCGAGGCCGAAGTCATCGGTCGTACCCAGCACTGGGACGCCCGGAGTCGGGGTTGCGGTCGGCGGCTCCGTCGGCACGGTCGTCGGCACCTGTGGCGTCGAGGTCGGCGTGGCACTGGGTGGCGTGGTCGGCGTTGCCGTGGCGGTCGGCGTTTGCCGCGCCACCAGCACCGTGAACGGCACGCCTATCTGGCAGTTACACAGGAAGTCGGTGAAGAAGAGGGTGTACGTGCCGCCCGGCGTCCACGGGATCGTGAAGTTGAACGTCGCATTGCCGTTCGCGTCCACGATTTCCTGGTCCAGGATGGGATCGCCGCCAATCTTGAACACCACCGAGATCTCGGTACCCGGGGTGGCGCCGGTCAGCGTCGCCTCCACCTGCGTCCCCACGATGCCCGATGACGGGTCCAGGGTGACGCTCTTCGCGGCCGATGTGGAACCGATGCTTCCCAGCCCAATCGCGCCCGCAGCAATCATCAGCGCGATGAACACGCCCAATCGTCCTAACATAACGCACGCTCCCGCGTGAAGGTTGAGTAAGGACTGTAGTCCTCGCCTCTCCCAATAACAACAGGGAAACCCCTCATTTGGTTAATTGATATGCGATTGGAACGTGCCGGAAACGCGCATGCTACCCGGATTTAGAACGTTTGTTCTATACTCTCCCGATGGCCGGGTACGCCGAACTCCATGCACATTCCTGCTGGTCCCTCCGCGAAGGCGCAACCTCCACCGATGAGCTTATCGACCGCGCCATCGCCCTTGGCTACCCCGCTCTTGCCCTCACCGACCACGACAATCTCTACGGCGCTATGGAGTTCGCGAAGGCTGCCCACGAGCGCCGCTTGAAGCCCATCACCGGCTGCGAACTCACGCTCGCCGGCCCTCGCGAATCGAAGAGCCACGTCACCGTCCTCGCCCAGGATATCGAAGGCTACCGCAACCTCTGCCGCCTCCTGAGCCGCGCCTACCGCACCCACAGCAAAGACACGCCGATGGTCGAGCGCGAGTGGCTTTTCGAACTGAACCAGGGGCTCATCCTCCTCTCCGGCTGCGACAACTCAGAGCTAGCGAGGCTCGCGACTCGCAACTCGCAACTCGCAACTCAACTCGCGTCAACCTACCGCGATGTCTTCGGCGACCGCTTCTACATCGAAGCCCAGCACCACGACGTCTTCGGCGATAAGGAGAAGGTCCACGCCCTCGCCCGCCTTGCCGAACGCACCGGCATCGAACTCGTGGCCACCAACAACGCCCACTACCACGTGCGCACCCGCCACCGCCTGAACGACGTGCTCGTCGCGGTCCGCCACCGGCTCACGCTCGATAGCTCCCACGAAGTCCGCCGTCCGAACTCCGAGTACTTCCTCAAAAGCGCCGAGGAGATGGCCCGCCGCTTCGAGCGCTATCCGCGCGCGGTCTCGAACACGCTCGCCATCGCCGAACGCTGCACGTTCGACCTCACCCGCGACCTGCCCTACGAACTCCCGGACTTCGATGTCCCCGAAGGCGCCACCCTCGATAGCCATCTCCGCGGCATCTGCGAACGCGCCTTCCGCCGCAAGTACCCGCCCACCGACCCATACCTTGCCGAAGCACGCGACCGCCTGGACCGCGAGCTCACGCTCATCGCCAAACACCGGCTCGCCGGGTTCTTCCTGGTGTACTGGGACATCCTCAAGCTCGTGAACGAAATCGCCGTCGAAATCCGTGGCCGCGATCCCCGCCTTCAACCTGATGAGCGCCCCGTTGGCCGCGGCCGTGGCTCATCGGTCAGCTCCATCGTCTGCTACCTCATTGGCCTCTCGCACATCGATCCCGTGCGCAACAACCTCTACCTGGAACGGTTCCTGAATGAAGAACTCCACTCCCTTCCCGATATCGACCTGGACTTCCCCCGCGACATCCGCGATGAGCTCCTCCAGCGCATTTACGACCGCTACGGCGATGAGCACGCGGCCATCGTGGCCGCCTTTCCCACCTACCGCTTCCGCAGCGCGGTGCTCGATATCGGCAAGGCGCTCGGCCTTCCCATCCCGGTGCTCGCGAAGCTAAACAAGCTTGGCGACCATTTCGCCAGCGCGACCCACATCGCCGACGAAATGAAGCGCGTCCCCGAACTCCGCCAGCTCGTCGATGCCCCCATCTGGCGCGACATGGTCGAACTCGCCGGGCAGGTCGCGGGCTTCCCGCGCCACATCGGCCAGCACGTCGGCGGTGTCGTCGTCTCCTCCGAGATGCTCTCCTCCGTCGTCCCGGTCGAACCCGCGCGCATGGATGGCCGCTTCGTCTGCCAGTGGGATAAGGACTCGGCCGATGATGCGCGCTTCGTGAAAATCGACTTCCTCGCGCTTGGCATGCTCTCCGCGGTCGATGACTGTCTGAACATCATCGAAGAGGTCCATGGCATCCGCGTGGACCTCGGCCGCATCCCGCACGATAGCCCGGAAATCTACGAATCGATCCGCGAAGGCGACACCATGGGCGTCTTCCAGATCGAGAGCCGCGCCCAGATCCAGACGCTTCCCCGCACCCAGCCCGCCAACCTGGATGACCTCGCCGTGCAGGTGGCCATCATCCGCCCGGGACCGATCATGGCGGGAGCGTTCCGGCCGTACATGGAGTACCGCATGCGGCTCTCCCGCGGCGAACCCATCGAGGTCGACTACGGCCACCCGGAACTCGCGCCGCTCCTCGAAGGCTGCCTCGGCGAAACGCTGGGCCATGTGCTCTACCAGGACCAGGTGCTGCAGGTTGCCTGCGCGGTCGCCGGGTTCACCCCCGGTCAGGCCGACCGCCTTCGCCGCGCGATGAGCCGCAAGCGCTCGTCCGAAGCCATGCAGGCGCTCGCCGAGGAGTTCTACGCCGGCGCCGCTCGCCAGGGCGTCAGCGAAGAGGCGGCCAAAGTCGCCTTCGACAAGATGGCCGCCTTCGCCGCCTTCGGTTTCCCCAAAAGCCACGCCGTCGCCTTCGCCCTCCTCGCCTACGAGTCCACCTGGCTCCGGTACCACTACCCGGCCGCCTACTACTGCTCGCTCTTCAACGCCCAGCCCATGGGCTTCTACTCGGTCGAAGTGCTTACCCAGGATGCGCAGCGCCACGGCATCCAGGTGCTGGCCCCCTCCATCAACGCCTCGAAGACCGGCGCCTGGCCAGAAAACGGCGATATCCGCCTCGGCCTCCAGCAGATAAAGGGCATCGGCGGCGGCTGGCAGGATATCCGCCAGCATCCGCGCGCCTCCGGCTACCAGACCCTCCCCGAACGCATCGTCGCCGAACGTGAAGCCAACGGCCCCTACCGCTCCCTCCGCGACCTCATGGTCCGCACCCGCCTTACGAAGGAGCAGGCGGAGATGTTCATCCGCGCCGGCGCGCTCGAAGAATTCGGCCTGCCCCGCCGCGAACTCCTCTGGCAACTCGGCCTCCTTACTGAGGCGAAAGTGCAAAGTGGAAAGTCGAAAGTGCAGCAACTTGCGCTCGAACTCCCCACCGACCAGGACATGGCCGAACTTCCCGGCCTCACCCCCTGGCACGAACTCGCCTGGGACTACGAACGTCTTGGACTTAGCCCCGGCCGCCATCCCATGCACCTCGTCCGCCCGCTCCTGAACGAAGGACTCATCACCAGCCGCCACCTCGGTGGTATCCACAATCCCAACCGCCTGCCGGAGGGCATGGTCGTCGAAATGGCCGG
>CALFYR010000665.1 GCA_937954195.1 uncultured Dehalococcoidia bacterium | reverse complement strand
GATCAGGATCACGTGCCCGGTGCTCCCGAACGCGAGCGTGCCCGCCGCCGAGAAACCGACCGTGCAAATGGCCGAAACGGCTTCGAACAGGACGTCGATGAACGGCTGCTCTGTCGTGAGCGTCAGAAGTACCGAGAAGGCGAAAATCAGCCCGACGTAAAACAGCGCCAGCGTGGTCGCCTGCTGGACCACCGCCCGTGGCACACGCCTACGGAAGAGCGATACGTGCTGTTCTCCCCGGAACGTCGAAATCATCAGCGCGAACAGGAGCGAGAACGCACCAAGCTTCAGGCCACCAGCCGTCGAACCCGCGGCGCCCCCAACGAACATCAGCCCGATCGTGATGAGCTTCGTTTCGTCGTGCATCTGGCCGACATCGAACGCGCTGAACCCCGACGTCCGGTTCGCCGTGTGAAACAGTCCCGCGAGCGGGCGTTCGGCGGTCGAATGGCTCCCAACCGTCGCGGGGTTGCTCCATTCCAGGGCGGTGACGAACACCGTACCGAGCACCAGCATCGCCGCCGCGGTCGTCAGCACGAGCTTGTGGTCCAACGCCAGCCGCGAGAACGACTTCCATTTCACGAGTGCCATCACGGGCAGGAAACCGAGGCTCCCAGCCGTGATCAGGACGATCAGCGTCAGCACGATGACCGGGCTGCCCGTCTCGCCGGAAATGGTGATGGGTGTCAGCGCGAACCCCGCGTTGTTGAACGCGGACACCGAGTGGAACAGTCCCCACCAAAGAGCCTCGCCGATCGACTCACCTTCGAGGTAACGATGACCGGCGAGAATCGCCATGCCCGCACCTTCGAACACCAACGTGAACAGCGCCACGGCCCGGGCGAAGTTGAGCGTCTCCCCCATGCTCGGCGCGCCGTAGTACACGCGCAGCATGTTCCGGTCGCGGATGCCAAGCCGCCTGCCCAGCGCCCAGAGCACCACCGTCGTCCCGATCATGTAGCCCAGGCCGCCAACCTGGATGAGCACCAGCACGACCACTTCGCCGAACACGCTCCAGTGGTCCGTCGTATCCACCACGATGAGCCCGGTGACGCACACCGCCGAGACGGTGGTGAACAACGCCTCGCGCGGGGATGCCCACGTCCCGTCCTCGGTCGAAATCGGCAACGAAAGGAAGATGAACCCGACGAGGATGACCAGCCCGAAGCCGGCCACAACCTGGGCTATCCCGCTATCGACGGCCCGCCGCGGCTTGCGCTCCGCGAGTTGGGCTGTGTGGATCCCGGAGGCGGCGCCGGGACGCGGCTGTATCGCCATGCTCGCGCCAGATCGTCCGCCTGCGGAATCTTTCGCACCAGCGGGCTTGACGGTTCGGTTACTCTCCAACGAGGAGTGAAACCGTTGTCACACGTTGTGAGGGTGGCGGAGGGGTACGTCGAAGTCGCGTTCTCCGGAGACATCGACCCGGAAACAATGCGCCGCATGGGGGCTCGGCTCACACCGGAAGAAGTAGCGGCCGTCCAGCGCACCGCCAGGATCCTTTTTGTCTTCAGCGACATCGATATGTTCGGCTTCAACTCTGAAAACCTCGGCCTCGCCATGCAGCGACTGGCCGGCAACGGGATCCGTCTGGCAATCTTTTCCTCCAACCCGCGGTTCTTCGGCATCGGCCGCCAGATTGCCCTCCACTCGGGCCTCGAAGGTTCTGCCATCGCGGTCTTCAGCGAACGCGCCGAGGCACTCGGGTGGCTCCTCGACCTCCACGAGTGAACCCACTCGCGCAGCCCTCCCCCTGCTGTGCTACAGTCCCCCCGCGCTGGGCCACTCCAGCATTCGGCCCTCGCAATTCGGCATGCGGCAGCGCATGCACCCGGAGGGGCGAGTTTGAAATTCGGCATCTTTTACGAGATTTCCGTCCCGCGGCCATGGGAGGCCGACACCGAATACAAGGTCTATCAGAACTGCCTGGAACAGGTCCGCCTCGCCGATGAGCTCGGATTCGACCAGGTGTGGGCCGTCGAACACCACTTCCTCGAGGAATACAGCCACTGCTCGGCCCCCGAGATCTTCCTCACGGCCTGTGCGATGCAGACCAAGAACATCCGCATTGGCCGTGGCATCGTCGTCTGCGTCCCGCAGTTCAACAACCCAATTAAGGCCGCCGAGGTCGCCGCGACGATGGATCTCGTCTCCGGCGGGCGCCTTGAATTCGGCACCGGGCGCTCGGCCACGTGGACCGAGCTCGGCGGGTTTGGCGCTGACCCGGACGAGACGAAGAAAACCTGGGACGAATGGACGCGCATCATCCCGAAGATGTGGACCCAGGAGCGGTTCAGCTACGAAGGCCGCGCCTTCAGCATGCCGCAGCGAACCATCCTCCCGAAGCCCTATCAAAAGCCGCACCCGCCGATGTGGGTGGCGGTCACCAGCCCCGGCACCGAACTCGACGCCGCCGACCGCGGCATGGGCAGCCTCGGCCTCACCTTTGGCGGCTTCGCGGAGCAGGAAAAGAAAATCGCCGAATACCGGCGCCGCATTAAGTACTGCGACCCCGTTGGCTCGTTCGTGAACGAGCAGGTCAACACCGTCAACTTCCTGTTCTGCAACGAAGACAACATGTACGGCGCCCGCACCGGTCAGCGGCTCGCGGGGACGTTCAACTACCTGGCCGAACAGCTGCTCGCCGCCCGCCAGGCCTACCCGACGCGCTCGTACCCGAACCTCGGCCTGCTCCCCGCGCTCCGCCGCGAAGCCACCAGCTCACCGGAAGGCCAGATCCCGGAAGGGCTCTGCATCGGGAACCCGGACCGCATCATCGAAGTCATTAAGAAGTGGGAAGCCGTCGGTGTGGACCGCATCAACTTCCTCCTCAACGCGGTAGAGACGGTCCCTCAGGAAGAGGTGCTGGCCAGCATGCGCCTCTTCGCCAAGGAAGTGATGCCGCACTTCGCCCAAAAAGGCGAACTCGCCGCCGTCGGTGGAGGTAACTGATGCCACTCGTCGGTACGCGTAGCCTCTCCACCCTGGCTTCGGCCGCGCCCGTCGTGCCGTCGCTCCAGGTTGACCGCTGGGAGCTGCCGAACGCACGCATCCTGCAGCTCATGTACGAAATCGATGCGACGGCCATGCAGTCGCTCATTCCGCCGGCTCTCCACCCCACGATTCCCCCGACGCTCGTATTCACGGTCACCAGCTTCCCGGAAAGTCCGGTCGGCGCCTTTGTGCTCGGCGAAGTCCGTGTCGGAGCCCGTTCAGGCGCGCGTCCCCGAGGTCTGCTGCTGCAGGCCTATGTCAGCACGCCCGAAGCTGCCCGCGAACTCGCCAATCGCTGGGGCTATCCGGTGGAGGTCGGCGAGTGCCGTCTCGAAAAGCGGTACGACCGCATCCACGCTTCGGTCATTCATGGCTCCCGGGAGATCCTCACCATGACGCTCCTGAACCCTGAGCCGATAAGTGGGAACGACGTGCAGTACCTGGCCAGCCTGAACCTTGCGCGCATCACCCGGGACGGCACGGAACAGCTCCGCCTCATCCAGGTCGACCCGGACTACACATTCAAGGCGGCTGACCGTGGTCAGCCGCAGATCGAAGCGTTCGATGCTGCTGCGTGGCGCCTCGATGGGGCCGAACTCAACCACCCCGTCTCAGCCTCGTGCTGCGTCGCCGACATCATGATGCCCGAACTGCGCTACCTGGTGGACCCGGACAAGCCGCCGCTCGCGGCCGTCGAACGCCTGTAGCTGAAGACCAAATCGCCCGGCCTTGCGGCCGGGCGATAGTCTGTCAGTTCGCCGCGGCGGGCTTTCGAGGTGCGCCGCGGCCCATTCCCTTACCGGCGATGATGACTCCATCACCCAGCCGGGAAATTTCTTCGGGCTTCATCGCGAACGTCGGGCGGAGCATCCCAAACCGCGGCCTCCGGAGCCGATAGGTAATCACGTTGCCTTCGTTGTCGATCTCCGTCTGGACGATCTTCCCGAGCGTCTTGCCGTCGGGCGTCATCACGGTCCGCTTGCGCAGCGAGATGCCGCGTGCCAATTCGTCGAGCGAAGACTTGTCGTGTACGGCCAGGTGGAGCTTCTCCAGGCTCGGGATCGTCAGCGAGTCGTTGCCGAATTGGCCCACCGCCGAAACATCACAAACAACAGAGGTTTCGGGGAGTTCGCCGTACGAGAGGACGATGAGGCCGATGCGGTGCTTCTTCGGATCGACCAGGACGTCTTCTGGTTTGCCTACCACCACTCCGCTCTCGACGTCGTAGACGGGCTTCTTCGTGAGGGATTTCAGGGTAGTCATTGGGGGCTTCTCCTTCTCTTCCTCCAACCTACCTCAGCGGCCGTCCGGATTGGGGCAGTTGCAACGCCCCCGTTATGGCCGGGCTCCGAACCGGCACACGGGCGCAAGAGTCATCCGGTGAGGCGTTGGGCAGTCCCGCCCATCAGCGAAGCCAGGACCGGTTCCTCCAGCCCCATCCCGTCGAACCGTTCGGCCAGCTCATCGGCTGGCGTCGGGCAGTTCGGCGCGTCGCTCCCGAACAGGAAGCGGCCCTGGAATTCGGCAAGCAGATCCGGAGTCACGGGGACCGGTTGTTGCCAGACGGGCGTCAGGTCGCCATGGAGGTTCGGGTAGCGCCGCATCAGCCCGACTGTTGTCTCAAGTTCCGGTAGCCCGCTATGCGCCAGCACGAACTTCAGGTTCGGGTGGGCAGAAAGCACGCTCTCGAGCCGCTCGACTTCGTGCGCCGCCGCTATCCCGGGCGATTCACGGCCGGCATGCACGGTCACTGGCACGCCTTCATCAGCGGCAATCCGCCAGAGCGGTTCGAGACGTGGATCATCGACGCTGAAGTTCCCGACCGAACAGTGCAGCTTCACCACCTTCAAGCGCAGTACCACGAGTGCCCGCCGCACAAGAGCCTCAAGGTCGGCGTCATCCGGGTGAAACGTCGAGCCGGGCACCAGGTTGGAGTACTTCGTAACCTCGGTCGCCGACCACTCGTTCACATCGGCCGCCACGCCGGCCC
Source organism: uncultured Dehalococcoidia bacterium (assembly GCA_937954195.1). GTDB lineage: Bacteria > Chloroflexota > Dehalococcoidia > Tepidiformales > Tepidiformaceae > Amarobacter. The sequence continues at coordinate 2,655 of CALFYR010000665.1, read as the reverse complement.
GGTGGGCATACGGCAACATCCACGCGCCATCGAAGCCTGCGGCTTCAACTCGCCGCGCCACGTCGCCAACGAGCACACCCCCCGTAAGCATGCCGCTCCCGTTCAGGGCGGCTCGCACCCGTTCGGCCAGCCGGTCAGGAAACCCGTGCACATGAGCATCGACGCGAAGCATTGGCCCTCCTTACCCGGCCCGAACCTTACCGGCTGTCGCTCGTAAGCGCGCCACCACCAACTGGATGAACGGCCATTCGCAACCTTGACCGGGCAGAGTAGACTCCGCGTCCTCAGATACTTCCGGAGGATTCATGGAAATTTCTGGCGAGCACCGTTTCGCGGCCCCCCGGTCCGTCGTCTACGAGGCGCTCCTCGATCCGGGCGCGCTTCAAGCATCCATGCCCGGCTGCGAAAAGTTCGAAGAGGTCGCACCCGCGTCGTACGACCTGACGATCAAAGTCGGCATCTCGGCGATCAAGGGCACCTACAGCGGCAACGTCATGGTCGCCGAGCCGGTTGAGAACGAGTCGTACCGCCTCATCGTCACCGGCAGTGGCAAACCCGGCAGTGTCCAGGGCGATGCCTCAATGGTGCTCACGGATGACGGCTCGGGGACGCTGGTGAAATACACCGGCGACGTGAAAGCCCAGGGCGCTATCGCGCGCCTTGGCAGCCGGCTCCTCGGGGGAGCGGCGAAGCTCATGATCGGCCAGTTCTTCAAGGCAATGGAGAAACAGGTGGAGCAACGAACGCCGTAGCTGCAACGGCGAACAGGTTCGAACAGGAGAAGGAGGGCCATTCGTGGCAGAGCAAATCCCGGTCAACATCAACGTCAACGGCGTCCCCCAGGAAGCGGAGGTCGCCCCGCGCACCCTGCTCGTGCACTTCCTGCGCGAGCAACTCGGCCTCACCGGTACGCACATCGGCTGCGATACCACCCAGTGTGGAGCCTGCACCGTGCTGATCGATGGTGCGAGCGCGAAGTCGTGCACCGTCTTCGCCGTACAGGCCGACGGCTCGTCAGTGACCACAATTGAAGGCGTGGGCGCTGGCGGCGAACTCCATCCGGTCCAGGAAGGTTTCTGGGAGGAACACGGCCTCCAGTGCGGCTACTGCACGCCGGGCATGATCATGTCGGGCATCCACCTTCTCAATGGCAACCCGAACCCGAGCGAGCAGGAAATCCGCGAGGGCATCCAGGGCAACTTCTGCCGTTGCACCGGCTATCAGCACATCGTCAACGCCATCAAGTACGCGGCGAACAAGGGGTAGGCAATCATGGCAGTCGTCACTCCCAAGATGATCGGCGAGCGCGTGAAGCGCCGCGAAGACCCGCGCCTCATCCAGGGCCGCGCCACCTACGTCGATGACATCAAGCTCCCCGGCATGCTCCACCTTGCCTTCAAACGGAGCGATATCGCGCACGGGAAGATCCTCAGCATCGATACCTCCGAAGCCGAGTCCATGCCCGGCGTCGAACTCGTCATCACCGGCAAGCAGCTGGCCGAGTTCCTGCCGCCAATGCCCATCGGGACTCCCTTCCCATCGCCGGACCACTATTCGGTTGCGACTGATACGGTGCGTTACCAGGGCGAACCGGTGGCCGTCGTCGTCGCCTCGGACCGCTATCTCGCCCGCGATGCCGCCGACGCCATCATCATCGAATACGACCCGCTCCCGGCCGTCATCGACCCCGAACTGGCGATGACCGGTCAGCCGACGGTCATTCACGAAGCCTTCGCCAACAACCTTGCGGTTCCCTACGTCCCGGGCGGCACGGGCTTCGACCCGGTCGCCGGCACCGTCGACAACACGGCCGTTGATAAAGCGTTCGCGGAGGCCGACTTCACGCTTTCGCAGCGGATGATGAACCACCGCCTCGCCCCGACGGCGATGGAGCCCCGCGGCGTGGTCGCCCACTACGAGCCGGGCAAAGACCACCTGACCATCTGGAGCTCCACCCAGAACCCCCACATCCTCAAGACGTTCGTTGCCGCGCTCACGGGAACACCGGATAACCAGGTCCGCGCAATCGCCCCCGAAGTCGGCGGCGGCTTCGGCTGCAAGATCAACATCTACGGCGAGGACTACGTCGCGGCGGCGCTTTCGAAGAAACTCGGCAAGCCGCTCAAGTGGATCGAGGACCGCTCGGAAGCCTTCATGGCGACCATCCACGGGCGCGACGTCCTCGCGTACGTCGACATCTGCGTAAAGAACGACGGCAACGTCACCGGCCTCAAGATCAGACTCATCGCAGATATCGGCGCCTACAACATGATCCTCACGGCGGCGATCCCCACGCTCACCATGCTCATGCTGAACGGGACCTACGACATCCCGGCCATCCGCGCCGAGCTGACTGAGGTCTTCACCAACAAGATGCCCACCGACGCCTACCGCGGCGCCGGACGGCCGGAGGGCACCTACTTCGTCGAACGCGCCATGGACATCGTCGCCCGCCACCTGAACATGGACCCGGCAGAGGTGAAGCGGAAGAACTTCATCAAGCCCGACCAGTTCCCCTTTGCCACCCAGATGGGCGCCGTGTATGACTCGGGTGACTACGAGAAGGCACTCGACCTCGCCCTCAAGAACGCGAACTGGGAGGGCCTGAAGGCCGAGCGCGACCGCGCGAAAGCCGAAGGCCGCCTCGTGGGGCTT
>CALFYR010000664.1 GCA_937954195.1 uncultured Dehalococcoidia bacterium | reverse complement strand
ACGTGACGCTGGACCGGCCGGTGCGCGGCTGGGAGATCGAAGACGCCGCCGAAGCGCAGGGGTCCCCTCTGCGGCCGGGAGATGCGGTCATCGTCTACTCGGGCCGAAGCGCCTTCTACCGGGCCCACCCCGAGAACACGCCGGGCGTCCAGCCATCGCCCGGCCTCCACGCGGATACCGCGCCCGTGCTGAAGAAACGCGACGCCGCGATCCTCGGGTGGGACATGATGGATGCGCGGCCTTCGGGTTATCGCATCTTCGATGAGCCGCCCCGAGCTGGCGGGCCGGTCCACGTACTGGGGATCGTATTCACGGGCCTGCCGCTCCTGGATAACGCGAACCTGGACCCCATCGCTGAAGCCTGCCGGGAGGAGAACCGCTGGGAGTTCATGCTCTCCATCGCGCCGCTGAACGTGCGCGGCGGGACGGGCTCACCCGTGAACCCAATCGCCATCTTCTAGCCGCTCGACGGCGAACCCGGTATTGCGAATCGCTCACAACTTCTCCGATGCGGGGCATCCTTACGGGCACCAAACCGCGCGGTAGCGCACCATGGCGGGCGATGCGTATGTTGAGTTTGCTGGCTGGCCCATTCGTCCTCTGGTTGATCATGGTGGCCTGCGATGGGTCATCGGACACGGACCCGACGCCGACGCCACCCCCGGCATCGCCCACCGCGAGCGCCACGACGCCGCCGGGCGAAACACCGACCGATCCGACCGCGACGCCCGAACCCGGCGGCGAACTGCCGACACTGACGCTCGAACCGCTCGTCTCGGGACTCGCCCGCCCCACCTTCCTCACCCACGCCGGCGATGGAAGCGGGCGGCTCTTCGTCATCGAAAAACCCGGGATTATCCGTGTCATCCATGATGGCGAACTGCTCGACGAGCCGTTCCTTGATATCCGCGACGTCGTTGATGACAGCGGCAACGAACAGGGCCTGCTCGGACTGGCGTTCCACCCTGACTATGCATCGAACGGCCGCTTCTTCGTTGCCTACACGACCGACGATACGAACAGCGTGGCCGAGTACCGTGTCACCGCCGACCCGAACGTCGCCGACCCGGAAAGCGGCGTTGTCCTGATCGCGGCGCCGGACCAGTACGCCAACCACAACGGGGGCATGCTCGCCTTCGGGCCGAATGACGGATACCTCTACATCTCGATGGGCGACGGCGGCAGTTCGGGTGATCCGCTGAATAGCGGACAAAGCCTCGACACGCTGCTTGGAAAGATCCTGCGCATCGACGTGGACGCTGGCGACCCGTACGGCATCCCCGATGGAAACCCGATGCTGCAGAACGGTGGCGCCGAACCGGAAATCTGGGCCTATGGCCTCCGCAACCCGTGGCGCTTCTCGTTCGACCGCGACACCGGCGACCTCTGGATCGCCGACGTGGGCCAAAACCGGCTGGAGGAGATCAACTTCCAGCCGGCCGACAGCGACGGTGGCGAGAACTACGGCTGGCGAATCATGGAAGCATCGGATTGCTTCAACCCCCAGTCCGGCTGCGATACCAACGGGCTGGTGTTGCCAGTGTTCGAATACGACCATGGCCAGGGTTGCTCGGTGACCGGCGGCTACGTCTACCGGGGTGACGCCATTCCGGGCCTCCAGGGCACCTACCTGTTCACGGACTACTGCACCGGCAACTTCTGGGCCACGCGGGCCACAGGAGATGGGTTCGATACCGAGAGGCTCGGCACCATCCCCGGCGGCGTCAGCGCGTTCGGCGAGGACGAGGACGGCGAACTCTATGTCGTGAACGACCCGGACGGCATCATCTACCGGCTGGTCGCCGAGTAAAGGCGAACTGACGCTGTTGGTTATTATGTCGCCACAGGGTTAGGGACAGCGCTGCCGCGGCGTAGCACGATGCTCGGCATGGACGGACGACATCTCGACCAACACCTGACCGGCCGCCAGGAACAAATCCTGCGAATGGTGGCGCGGGGCCACACCAACACCGAGATCGCCGAGGAGCTTGGCATCTCCCTGAACGGCGTAAAATGGCACATCCGCGAGCTGTTCGCGAAGTACGGTGTCGATACGCGGGAAGAACTCGCCGAGGCGTGGCAAGACACCCGCCGCCCGGTGAACCGCGTGCGAGGCTGGGCGCGCGGTCTCGCCTTCGGGCTACCGCTGAAGCTGACCGCGGGCGGCACCGCGGCAGCGGCGGTGCTCGGCGTTGCCGCCGGGACCGTCGTTGCCGTCCTGAACTCCGATTCCCCGCCGGCGGCGGAGGCCAAGAAGCAGACGAAGGAGACGGCCACGCCTCAGCCGACCGCCACGCCGACACCATCGATCGTGGCCCCAACCGTGACCCTCATGCTGCCCATGGCGACGCCCATCGCCGTGCAAATCTCCGACGAAGACTACCGCCTGGTCCTCGACGAAATGCGCCAGGTGCTTTCGAAGAGCGGGCTTGGCCAGGCGAGCACGCGGGGCGTTTACACCATCCACGACCTTGAACTCGAAACCGCCGAGTACCTTCACAACCTGACCGGGCCGTTTGAGCTTGGGGACGGCGACCACTACATACCCGCGGCCGATGATGGTGGCCTGCGCGACCTGCTGCAGTTTCGCTGGCGGATTCCGGATGTTCCGGTACTCCTTCGCCCTGGAGTCGCGGACTTCGAGCTGACCGCGGTGATTGAAGATGGCAAACCGGGCCGCGTCTGGTGGCATTACAGCTTTGATCGACGGCAAGACGCGACGTTCAACTCGCGCATTCTCGAGCAGCTGATCGCTCAGGGCCCGTCCGACCTGGCCATCGGCCAGCCGGTTCACCTTGCCTTCCGCGACAACGCGGGGAGCGCCGAGTGGACGCTCAATGGGGCGCTGCGGGAAGACGGCGGCCTTTGCCTCATCCAAATCTTTGGCGATGTGCAGGTGAAACACTGCGGGATCGGCGAAACGCCCGAGACGATGAAGGTTCTGAACCTCGGCGCAAGATACGCACCGGATGGGACCGCGACCGACAGGTCGGTCGCCGTGATAACGGCCCCCGAAATCACGTCAATCCAGGTCGTCTCGGATGCCTTCGAACCGCGGACCTTCGAGACGCAGCCCATCCCCGGCGAGCTTCCTTTCGAAGGGCGGGTGGCCTACATCACACTGCTGCCGTCACCCCGCTCGTTCGTGGTCATTGGCCACAACGCCGCCGGCGAAGAGGTGGCGCGCGAGCATTCGTGGCCGTGAGCGGCGGCCCCCGAAACCGGCTACGCTAACCGGCGGCCAGGCGCGGTCACCGCGCTGCACGCCGGAGGAATTAGCATGAAACTCGCGATGTACCTGGGCTATTCGGGCGCCCGCATGGAAATCCCCGTCGAATCCGTCCTGGAGGCGGAACGGCTCGGGTGGGACTCGGTCTGGACTGCCGAGGCGTACGGGTCGGACGCCATCACGCCGCTCGCCTACCTCGCCGGGCTCACAAGCCGCATCAAGCTCGGCACGGGCATCATGCAGATCCCGGCGCGTACGCCGGCCATGACGGCCATGACCACCATGACCCTCGACGCCATCAGCGGCGGCCGCATGCTCGTCGGCCTGGGGCTCAGCGGTCCACAGGTGGTCGAAGGGTGGCACGGCCAGCCGTACGGCAAGCCGGCGGTCCGCCTTCGCGAATACGTCGCGATCCTTCGCAAGATCTGGGCGCGCGAAGAGCCAGTCGAGTTCGACGGCAAGGAGTACCAGCTCCCCTACCGCGGAGAAGGCGCGAGCGGGCTCGGCAAGCCCCTCAAGAGCATCTTGCACGGCCGGAACATGCCGGTGTATCTCGCCACGCTCGGCCCCAACAACATCCGCCTCACCGCCGAAATCGCCGATGGCTGGCTCCCGGCGTTCTTCTCGCCGGAGCGCATGGGCGTCTTCAAGGCCGACCTGGAAGAGGGTTTCCGCCGCGCCGGCAACGGCAAGAGCTGGAAGGACTTCGACATCGTCGCCACCTGCAATGTGGCTATCACCGATGACGTGAAAGCGGGGCTCGCGGCAAGCAAGCCCGGCATCGCGCTCTACGTCGGCGGAATGGGCGCACGCGGGAAGAACTTCTATAACGAACTCGCGACGCGCTACGGCTACGGCGATGCCGCCGCGAAGATCCAGGACCTTTATCTCGCCGGCCGGAAGGCGGAAGCCGAGGCGGCGGTGCCGGACGAGATGGCGGACGAAATGGCGCTTGTCGGGCCGATCGAGCGCATCAAGGAGCGCTATCGCATCTGGGAGGATTCCGGAGTCGGCACGCTGCTCATCGGCAACCGCGACCCGCGGGTGCTCGAGCTGATGGCCGACCTCACCGGTGCCCGCGAGCTGGCGGCGAGCCGCTAGCCCGCCCGGCGGCCCGAATCTTCGCCCGGGGTTTCGAGCGGCAACCCCTGGGCGGCGAGCCACTCGCGGTAGTGCATATCCACCCAGTGGACGAGGCCGGCCTTCGTGCCGCCTCCCCTCGGGCGGAGCTTGTCGCGCATGCGCTCGAAGGTCCGCTCTACGGTTCGAACCTTGCGATTCCGCTTCTCAGCGATTTCCCGATAGGTGAGACCTTCGGAGGCGTCCAACATGAGCCGCACCTCCCACGGCGTGACACTCCGCAGTTCCTGCTCCGGCATCAGCATGGCAAGCCTCCCGAACACCTCCCCTGTTAAGGAAGTTGGTGATACCACACGAAAATCGGCGATACAAGATAGATGTCGCGCGAACGTGGTACTTACCTACTTGCTATGCATACCGTGTATGTAGTACCGTCCCGGCATGCGAATGCCACTTCTCGCCCTCCTTTCCCGGGGCCCGGCTCACGGCTACGAGCTCAAACGTGATTTCGAAGCCGCTTTCGGCACGGTCTGGGGTCCGCTCAACATCGGCCAGGTGTACACCACCCTGGCCCGCCTTGAGCGGGATGGGCTGGTGGCAGCCCGCGACGTCGAACAGGACGACCGGCCGAACAAGCGGGTCTATCAACTCACCGGCTCCGGCCGGGAAGAGCTCGATATCTGGTTGGCCGAGCCGGCGGTCCGGCCGCGGGTGCGCGATGACTTCGCCATCAAGCTCGTCCTTGCCGGGCTGGCGGGATTGGCCGATCCGGCGGCACTGATCGAGCGCCAGCGCACCGAATACCTCCAGGCGCTGCGCGACCTCGATTCGCTCCAGGCTCGGCTCGGCACGAAAGCCACCACAGCCGAACGTCTCATCCTCGAAGGGTCAGCGCTCCATCTTGAGGCCGACCTGAAATGGCTCGATGCCGCTGAGGACACGCTTGCCAATGGAGGCAACGAATGACAGCTCTGCTTGAAACACGCGACCTCGCGCGGACGTACAGGACCCCGGCGGGGGACCTGAGCGCGCTCCGGGGCGTCACCACCTCCGTAGGCCCGGGCGAGTTCGTCGCCATCATGGGCCCTTCGGGGTGCGGGAAATCGACCCTGCTTCACCTCCTCGGCGGACTCGATCGCCCCACCTCGGGGGAGGTCTGGCTCAAGGGAGACCGTGTCGATCGAAACTCCGAGAAGCGCTGGGCGCAGCTTCGCCGGCGCGAAATTGGCTACGTCTTCCAGTTCTTCAACCTCATCGGCAACCTCTCCGTCGCCGATAACGTGGAGCTTCCCGGCCTGATGGCCGGACTCTCCTCCTCCGAAGCGAGGAAGCGCCGCACCGAACTCCTGGGAGAACTCGGACTCTCCTCGTTCGAACGTTCGGCGCCCGGAAGGCTCTCAGGCGGACAGCAGCAGCGTGTGGCGCTGGCGCGCGCTCTCGTGAACCGTCCCGCCCTCCTCCTGGCCGATGAGCCGACCGGCAACCTGGATAGCGCGGCCACGGCCGAAGTGCTCACCGTCCTCCGACGAACACACGCGCAGGGCCAGACCATCGTGGTCGTGACCCACGATCCTCGCGTGGCCGCCACCGCCGACCGGGTCCTGAGGATGAAGGATGGCCTGCTGGTCTCGGACCAACCACTGGGTTCGAACCGGGATGTCCGTTCGGTCGCCGACCTCGTGGAGCTGGAGGTTTAGCGATGCGTGGAATGCTTCGAAAAGTGCTCGCGGACCTGCGCAGCAGGCCACTGCAGACGGCACTGCTCTTCGGAGTGATCATGCTGGCTGCCGCGACGCTCACCATCGCCTTTGCCATCCGGGAACAGGCGAGTTCGCCGTACGACCGGCTCATGCGCCAGACGAACGGCGCGCACGCATGGATCTACAGCGCCAACCTGGAAGGCCTTGAAACGGTCGCGGCTCGCCCGGAAGTCGTCGGAGTGTCGGGCCCCTTCCCTCGGACCCGCGGCGAATCGAGCATCGAGGGCAACCGGGCCGGTGTCGTGAGCCTCTGGGGCGTTTCCGCCGAACCTCCCGCGGTAGCGCGACCGTTGTTGCAGGAGGGCCGATGGGTTTCCCAGCCGGGCGAGGCTGTGCTGGAGGCCGGGCTCGCCCGGACTTCGCACCTGGAACCCGGCGACCACCTCTCGATCACGACCGGGGCCGGCACGCGGACGTTCACGGTCGTGGGCACGGCGCTCACGTCGTCACGGCTGCCGTATCCGCAATACCAGCCCGGCGTTGCCTACGTGATGGAAGACGATGTGCGCTTCCTGGCTGGTGGGCGACCCGAATGGGAGGTCGGCCTGCAGCTCCATGACGCAGGGAGCGTCAACGCTTTCCTCGCCAACGCTTTCGATGAACTCGGGCGGGGCACTTCGGCCAGCACCTGGCAGACGCTCCGGAGCGACGCTGCGAGCGACTCAGAGGTGGCGGTCATCCTGTTCGCCGTGTTCGGGGCCTTCGCGACCGGTGCGGTGGCGCTCATCATCGCGAACGCGGTCGGTGCGGCCGTCCTTACGCAGTACCGCGAAATAGGCATCCTCAAGACCATCGGGTTCACACCGAACCAGGTCGCCGGAGTCTTCATCGGCGCGCAAGTACTGCTGGCGGCGGTGGGCGCCATCACCGGTTCGCTGGTGGGGTTCCTGGTGGCGCCGTGGCTGCTCGCCGACGTGGCATCGGTGCTCGCGGCACCGCGGACGCCGACGTTCCTCCCGGGTGTGTTCGCGCTGGTGGTCTCGGCCACCGTCGTCCTCGTGGCGGCACTGGCATGGCTCCCCGCCTGGAGCGGCGGCAGGGCGACTCCCGTGCGGACGATCGTCGGTGCGAACCGCCGCGGTGGCCTTTCGCGCCTGGCCGGCGCCGCCGGCACCTTCCGCGTGCCGCCAGTAGTGCGTCTTGGGGTCAAGGATGCCTTCGCTCGTCCCGTCAGGTCGTGGCTCACGGTCGGCGCCCTTGGCATCGCCGTCGCGACGGCCGCGATCGCCCTGGCGATCCCGGCCACGCTCGATGCCGGGATCGAGGACCCCTCGCTCTTCTCGGGCGAACTCTACGACCTGGTGCTCGTTGGCATTCCCGAGGGCGAACTCCCGGCCGCCGGCGCCACCGTGAGCGCGAACCCCGACGTAGCGAACAGCACCGTGGAGTACCACTTCGCGGTCGCGGCGACTCCTACGGAACGGTTCACCATGGTCCGCGCGATTGCCGGCGATGAGTTCGTGCCATTCCTGACCAGCGGCGAACCGCCTCGCCAGCCCGGCGAAGTACTTCTCACCAAGCAACTTGCGGCGCGCTGGGACCTGGGCGTTGGCGACACCTTCGAACGAGAAATCTCGTACTTCGCGGCCGCGGGCGGTCTTGTGGGCCTTGGCACGCGCACGTTCCAGGTATCGGGCCTCTATAGCGATGGCGATGACCACGGGGCCACGATCCTGACCAATACGGAGACCTTCCCGGAGGCTGAACGGCTGGGAGTAAGCGCTGTCATCGGCATCAAGCTACGCGACCAGATGGAATCGGCCCGCGTCGCCGAAGAACTGAAAGCCGCGCTCGGCGCCGGTTACGACATCGATGACGAGGCGAGCACCACCAGGGCTGACCTTCAGGAGGTCATCGACGGCGCGACGCCTGTGCTCTCCGGACTGACGGCCATGCTCTTTGTTATCGCGCTCGCGAACGTCCTGACCACACTCCTGTTCTCCGTCCGAGAGCGCTACCGGGAGCTCGGAGTGCTCAAAGCGGTGGGTCTCACGCCGGGCCAGGTTGTCGCGTCAGTCTCGGTGAGCGCGTGCCTGCTCGGGGTCATCGGCGTCGTGATTGGCATACCTGCCGGGCTGTTGATCAACGAGCTGCTCTTCGACTTCTTCGGCAGCGATGCCGGATGGAAACCCGGCGTGGCTGTGGCGCCGGCCTGGTGGAAGTTGGCGGCGCTCCTTCCGGTCGGGCTGGTGGTGGCCGTCCTTGGAGCCTACGTCCCAGCCCGCCGAGCCGCACGCATGTCACCTACCGAAGCGCTTCGGTTCGAATAACTCACCAGGTGGATTTGTCGCGTGGCGGCTCGCCAAGGTCGAGCAGGAGGTAAGTGGTGCCCAGCCATTCTCCGAACTTGAAGCCCGCATTGGGCCACGAGCCCATGACCTCGAAGCCGAACTGCTGGTGAAGACGAATGCTCGTCTCATTCGTCGAGGTGATCGATGCCATGATCGACCGCGCCCCGATCTCCCGGGCCGTCTCGAGAATGGCGGTCAGAAGCATGCGGCCGATGCCCTGACCGCGGAACGATTCGTCGATGTAGATCGTGTCTTCGCGGGTGAACCGCCAGCCGTACTTCTGGCTCACATACGTCAGGTACGCGAACCCGATGACCCGGCCCTCGCGTTCCGCGACGATCACCGGCTGAAGCGGGTCGGCGCGCGCCGCCCACCATTCCCGGCGGCGCTCAATGGACCACGGCTCGATGTCCCAGGTCGCCGTCCCGTGTTCGATCTCGTAGTTGTAGATGCGGTTGATCGCCTCGAGATCGTCTTCTTGTGCCGGCCGGATGGAGACACCCGCAACAGGTGTGGTCATGGGCGTGATCGTCGGCCTCGCGTGTTACACGGATGTTTCGCGGCCTATTCGCCAGGACACGCGAACCGGGCCCGAATCGCCATACGTTGTCGCCGTCGCCTCGTCCGGCAGCAGCTCGAACAGGATGTAGCGATCCTCGATCGGGTAGCTGGCGAGCCGCGCCGCCTGTTCCCGGGCTCCCGTGTGTTGGCGGCGTACGCTCGTCCCGGAAACGATGAACTCCCCTCCCCCACCTTCGTTGTCTTCGACGCCACAGTGGAGCGCGAACCGGCTGCCTCGTTCGAGGTCACGGCCCTTGGGCGAGGTCGGCTCCATGAACACATACAGCCGGCCCTCGCCGATGATCGGCGTGACCGGGTGCACACGCGGACTGCCATCCAGGCGGACGGTCGCGAGGTAGGTGACCCTCCCGTTCAGGCGGCGTGCGCCCGTCGCCGCGAGTTCGGCAGCATCCTGCTCCAGGGCGTTCCAGGACATCGCCGCCATAGTACGGCACGCCGACTCCACCCCGCGCGAAGCCTGCTAAGATCCCGCGGCACGTTCGCCAGGAGCACGGCCATGACCGCACCCGCAGCACCGAAAATTGACCTCTGGAGCTCCGCCTCGTTCAACGGCGGACACCCGCGGGAGCAATACCGCTGGCTTCGCGAACACGATCCGGTCCACTGGCACGAAGAACCCGGCGGCCGGGGCTTCTGGGCCATCACCCGGCACGAGGACGTGCGTGCTATCTCCCGCGACAGCCAGACGTTCTCGAACAGCCCGACGATCATGATGCAGGACGTGCCCGAAGGCTCAGGCGGCGCCGGGGGCAACATGATGCTGATGATGGACCCGCCCGGGCACACCCGGTACCGCAACCTCGTGAAAAGCGGCTTCACGCCCCGTGCCGTCGAGCCGCGGCGCGAACAAATAGAGAGCCTGGCGAAGCGCATCGTCGACGAGGTCATCGATCGCGGCGAATGCGATTTCGTGGTCGACGTTGCGGGAAAGCTCCCGTCCTACGTGATCGCGGACCTCGTCGGCATCCCCCTCGAAGACGGCGTGATGTTTTATGACTGGACCGAGATTATTCACTCGGCGCCCGATGCCGTGACGCCGCAGGTGCGCGGGGAGACGCTCGGGAAGATGGTCGGCTACGCGATGGAGGTCGCCCAGCAGAAACTGAAGCACCCCGGCGACGACCTTTCGACTCAGCTGCTGAACTCGGAGGTGGATGGCGACCGGCTCACAGTTCCCGACTTCGTGTCGTTCTTCATCCTGCTCATGGATGCGGGCGGCGACACCACCCGGAACCTGGTAGGCGGAGGCATGGAGCTACTCCTGGAACATCCTGACCAGCACGAACGCCTCCGTGCCAACCTCGACACCATGCTCCCCAACGCGGTCGAAGAGATGCTCCGCTACGTGAGCCCCGTGATCTACATGCGCCGCACCCTTAAGCGCGACGTGGAAATGCGCGGCAAGACGATGCGCGAAGGCGACAAACTGCTCATGTACTACGGCTCGGCGAACGCTGATGAGGAAGTCTTCGCTGATGGCGACAGCTTCGACATCACCCGCGACTGCACCGAACAGGTGGCGTTCGGCTCGGGCGGAGCGCACTACTGCCTCGGCGCGAACATCGCGCGCATCGAAATCATCGCGATGTTCCGCGAGATCCTGACGCGGATGACGGACATCGAACGGACGGGCGAGACGAAGTGGCTGGCCTCGAACTTCATCTCCGGCCCGACGCATCTGCCAATCCGGTTTCGCGCCCGGTAACCGCGTAAAGGCCCGGCAGCCTTTCCCTACCTTTGGTTGATTGCCCGATGACGCTCCTGCCGTACCATGCAGGCAATGCGGGACAAACTCGTCCTTGCCGTAGCGCTCCTCTGTGGTTTCGGTGTGATGGTGGCGGCCAACATGGTCGTGCATTCGCGAGCCGTGGCCATTGGCCTTGGCGTCGTCACCGCCTACTTCATCTGGGGTGAGCTGGGCGACCTTGTCCGCGACCGGAAAGAAGACCCGCCGGTTGACCCCGACGCCCCACTGCTCGCCAGCCCCCGCGTCCGGCGCCGCCTTCTCGGCGTGCTTGCCATCGGCGGCGCCAGCGGCGTCATCATGCTCGAATTGCTCACCGGCGACATCGACGTCGAGGCCGTGCGGGAATGGATCCGTGACCTCGGCGCATGGGGCCCGATCCTCCTTATCACGGTGCTCGCCGTCGCGATGGTGATCGCCCCAATCCCGAACCCGCCGTTCATGATCGCCGCCGGCATCGCCTGGGGGACGTTCCTCGGGGTGGTCTACGCAGTAATCGGCCAGCTCATCGGCTCGGCGATCATCTTCTTCATCTCGCGGAAGTTCGGACGCCGGTTCATTCCGCGCCTCATCGGCAGCGCAGGCGCAGAACGCGTGGACAAGCTCGCGAAAGAGATGGGGCCGCAGGTGGTCTTCTGGTGGCGGATGATGCCCGTTTCGTTCGACTTCGCGGCCTACGCGGCGGGCCTGACCGGCATGTCGTTCCGCCTGTTCATCACGCTGGTCTTCCTGGGTTCGATTGTGCCGACTACCGTGGTGGTCGCGTTCGGCGACTCGTTCGGCAAGTCCTGGGAGGCGCAGCTTGTGACCGCCGGAATGATTGTGGTGGCCCTCACCGTCCCGGCGACCATCTTCTACCTTCGGAACCGGGACCGCCTTCCCCCTCTCGACGAGATGCTCCGGCGCATGGCCGGGGAAGAGCCGGAACCGCGTCCGGCCGAACCGGCCACAGGCAGCGAACCCTAGCCCTGGCGCCTCCCTGCCCGCGGTGGAGCGGGTTGACTCCCCTGCGCGGATTGTGGTGTGCTGACCGGCACTGCGGGGAGGTGACCGCGATGGCCCATATTCGACTTACGGCTTCGACCGGCATGACGACGCTTGTGTGGGCCACCGTTCTCGCGCTGACTTGCGGCATGGCGGCGGCGTGTGGTGGTGGCGGTGACGGCGGTGGAGGATTCGGCGCCGGCGGCTTCCAGGAAACACCCTCTGGCGATTCGAACGACCGGGAGCCCGGCGACGACAACCCATCCTCCGGGGGTGGCGATGCCGGCCCCGCCCCGGATGTCGCCCCGGCTGACCCCGGCACGGCGCGGCTGGACGTCGATGGCGACTCGATCATCTACGGTGGCGCCAGGATGCTCTACTTCACCTGCGAACTCTCGGACGGCGCCCAGGTGAACATCCAATCGCCAGAGGGACAGGACCTGCTACTCCGGTACGGCGATGGCTTTGGCGGTTCGATCACCACGAGGGACCTCGAGGCGGACGTGTTTTACGCGGCATCAATCCCGGATGGTGAGGGGATCTGGATCGAAGGAGACACCGTCATCTTCTCTGGCGAGATGGAGCGGCAGGATCCCGGAGATCGTCTCAATGGCGAACCAGTGCAGGGCACCCTCGTGGTGAATTGCGGCCCTCCCGGCGGAGAGCATCCGAAAGCAGAGGTCGACGGCAACACCTTCGAGTTCCCGGCCAGCGGAGCACAGTCTTTCACCTGTCTCGTGTCGGATACGGTCGAGATCAACATCGGCCCGCTCATGGACCGGAGGTCGTTGGAGATCAACATGCGCGAACAAGGCGACATCACCCTTGGTAGCGTGAGCATCCGGCTGGCCGATACGGTCTACTCCTCACAGATTCCCGACGACGGCGAAGGGTTCGAAATTGATGGAAGTCGTGTCACCTACTCCGGGACGTTCGAACAGCAGGACCGAAACGACCGGACGGTGATCGCCGAAGGCCTCGAAGGGACTGTGACGGTGACGTGCCCGTAAGGGTGGTTCACCGCACGACGAAGTAGCCCGCCGCCGGATGGTGCGCCACGAGCGCGCTCGTGCTCTGTTCCGGGTGCCACTGGAACGTTTCGCTCAACTCGACGCCGATGCGGTCCGGGCCCAGGAGTTCGGCGATAAGCGCCTGGTCCTCCAGGTCCGGGCAGGCGGGGTAGCCGAACGAGTAGCGCGCGCCCTGGTAGTTCCCGGAGAAAATCTTCCTCATGTCCGGATGGTCCCCGGCGGCGATGCCGAGTTCTTCGCGCACGCGGCGGTGCCACATCTCGGCGAGCGCCTCGGCGCTCTCCACCGAGAAGCCGTGCCAGTGCAGGTAGTCGCGGTATTCGTTGCCTTCGAACAACTGCTGCGCGTAGTCGCTCGCCTTTGATCCCATGGTCACCAGCGTGAAGCTGACGACATCGAACTGCGGACCATCCGGATTGGCGCGGACGTCCTCCATCGAAAGGAAGTAGTCGCTGATGCACAGCCGCTTGCCTGCGGTTTGGCGCGGAAAGTGGAACCGCAACGGTTCGCCCACGGGTTTGCCATCGATACTATCGCGCCACACGACCAGGTCGTTTCGATCGGCGAGGGCCGGGAAGTACCCATAGACCACCTGCGGTACGAGCAGCTGCTCCGCGATGGCCGTTTCCTGCCAGCGGCGGAAGACCGGCATCACCTCGTCCTCGACGAACTGCTCGTATTCGGCCTCGGATCGGTCCCCGCGGTGGTACTGCCATTGCCCCCGGAACAGCGCTACCTGGTTAATCCACGGGAAGATGTCGCGCAGCGGGATGCCGCGGATGACCCGGCTCCCCCAGAACGGTGGGTTGGGCACGCGCGGGGCGACGGGTACGCCCGACTCGAAGTAGTCCTGTTCCGAGGCGGACGCCGTGGCCGAGGGGACATTCACGCGCACCTCGTCGTAGACGCCCTCATCGCGGCGCACCTCAACTCCGCCGCGCGTGAGCACCGGCGGCGTCTCACCAGCCCGGACCGCCGGCACAACCTTGTCCAGCGTGCTGAGCCCTTCGAACGCATCGGCGGCGTAGTACACGCTGCCCTTGTACACGTCACGCAGGTCGCTCTCGACGTAGCGCCGGGTAAGCGCGGCGCCGCCGAGGATGACCGGGAAGTGGAACAGCTCGCGGTTGTTCAGCTCCTCCAGGTCCTCGCGCATCACGACCGTGCTCTTCACGAGCAGGCCCGAGAGGCCAATCGCGTCGGCATCGACCTCGATCGCCTTCTCGATGATGGCCTGGATGGGCTGCTTAATGCCCAGGTTGTAGCAGGTGTAGCCGTTGTTGGTGAGGATGATGTCGACGAGGTTCTTGCCAATGTCGTGGACATCGCCGCGCACAGTGGCGAGCACCACGCGGCCCTTGGTCTCGCCTGCGGCGCGTTCCATGAAGGGTTCGAGGTGCGCCACCGCCGTCTTCATCGTCTCAGCCGACTGCAGCACGAAGGGCAGCTGCATCTTGCCAGAACCGAACAGGTCGCCCACAACGCGCATGCCATCGAGCAGGTGCTCGTTGATGATGACCAGCGGGTCATGCCGGCTCAGCGCCTCGTCGAGGTCGTCCTCGATGCCGCGCCGGTCTCCGTCGATAATGCGCTGCTTCAGCCGCTGCTCGACCGGGAGCTTCGAACGGTCGGCCTTTTCGGTCTTCGTCGCCTCGAGGTTTTCGAAGAGGCCGATGAAGTGGTGGAGCGGATCGTAGCCCTCCCGCCGGCGGTCGTAGATGAGGTCGCGGGCGGTTTCGAGCTGCTCTTCCGGGATCCGGTTCAGCGGCAAGATCTGCTTGGCGTTCACAATCGCCGCATCGAGTCCGTGTTCGATCGCCTCGTAGAGGAGCACCGAGTTTAGCACCCGCCGGGCCGGCGTCTTCAGCCCGAACGAGCAGTTCGAGATGCCGAGCGCCGTGTGGACGCCGGGGAATTCTGCTTTCACCGCCTTGATGGCGTTGAGGGTCTCCATCGCGTCCTTGCGCAGGTCCTCCTGCCCGCCCGAAAGCGGGAACGTCAGGAAGTCGAAGATCAGGTCGCCCGGCTCCATGCCGTAGCGGTTCACCGCGATGTCGTAGATGCGGCGGGCAACACGCAGTTTCCACTCGGTCGTCCGCGCCTGCCCTTCTTCATCGATCGTCAGAGCGATGGCGGCGGCGCCGTGCCGCTTGATGAGTGGCAGCAGCTTCGTGATCTTCCGCTCGCCGTCTTCGAGGTTGATGGAGTTCACGATCGCCTTGCCGCCGTACAGCTTGAGCGCTGTCTCAATCACCGATACCTCGGTGCTATCGAACACGAGCGGTAGCGTCGACTGCGTCCGGAACGCCCCCACGACCCTCTCGGCATCGGGCACGCCGTCGCGCCCAACGTAATCGACCATCACATCGATGACGTGGGCGCCTTCGGAAGCCTGTTCACGGGCGAGCTTCACCATGCCATCGAGGTCTTCGGCCAGCAGCAGGTCGCGGAACGCGCGGGATCCGGTGGCGTTGGTGCGCTCGCCGATGACCAGGAATGACGTGTCCTGCTCGATGGGCACGCTGGTGTAGAGCGACGAGACGGCCGCTTCGTACTCGGTCGGGCGGGGCTTTGGCTTCTGACGCCCAATCGCCGAGATGGCTGCTTCGAACATGGCGGGCGTGGTGCCGCAACAACCGGCCACGATCGTCGTGCCGAACTCCTCGACGAAGATCCTCTGGTAGCGCGCGAACTCTTCGGGCGAGAGGTTGTAGCATGCCTGGCCGTCCACCACCTCTGGCAATCCGGCGTTCGGCCCAACGAAGACGGGCCGGCGGGAGTGCTCCGCAAGGTGGCGGACGTGCTCCACCATCTGGTCGGGCCCGGTGGAGCAGTTGATCCCGATGATGTCGACAATGTCGATCGGTTCCAGCGTCGTTAGCGCGCACGCAATGTCAGAACCGAGCAGCATGGTGCCCGTCGTCTCGATGCTGACGCTTGCGACCACAGGCACGCGCCGTCCAACGATCTCGATCGCATCCGCGGCGCCCGCGAGCGCGGCCTTCGTCTGCAATAGGTCCTGGCACGTCTCGATCTTGAGGACATCAATCCCACCTTCGAGCAGGCCGATGCACTGTTCGCGCCAGCCTTCGCGCAGTTCGTCGTAGGTGATGTGACCAAGGCTGGGCAGGCGCGTACCGGGGCCTACCGTCCCGAACGCGTAGCGCGGGTGTTCGGGCGTGCTGAAACGGTCCCGCACACGGCCGATCACTTCGGCCGCTAGCTTGTTGAGCTCCCGCGTTCGGTCGGCGAGGCCGAATTCGGCCAGCACCACGGGGTTCGCCCCGAACGAGCAGGAGTCGACCGCATCGACGCCGACCTCGTAGAACGAGGTATAGACGCGTTCGAGGATCTCGGGCTTCGAAACGTTGAGCCACTCGGGGCACCCGTCATGCATTTCGCCGTCCGCCGCCATGAAGTCCTCCGGTTGGAGGTTGTACGAGAGCAGCGTCGAACCGATGGGTCCGGCGGCGTAAAGCACCTGCTCCCGCAGGCGGTTCAGCAGCGGGTGATCGAGTGGTTTGTACATAGTGTGGGCATCAAGCGTACACCATGGCGTGCCCTCGCCTGAGGAGCCCATTCGCAGTTATGTGGCGTACGCCCACAACTACCACGCCACGCGGGGCAGTCGTACCCTCACACCACATGGAATACCCGAACTACGGCATCGTCCGGAGGCTCTGGGCGGCACTGCGAATGCGCTGTCCCCGCTGCTGCAAGGGCGGCGTATACAGCGCACCCCTGCGCATGCGCGAGGTCTGCCCGGTCTGTGGCCTGAAGTACGAACGGGAACCCGGGTACTTCACGGGCGCGATGTACGCCAGTTACTTCCTCGGCATCTTCAGCACCGCGCCAGTCTGGCTGGGGATGCTCCTTGCCGGCGCCAGCTACACCGCGATCCTGGTGGTGGGGATCGGACTCGTGGTCGTCCTCATGCCGTTGTACTTCCATTACTCGCGCGTCCTCTGGATGCACATCGACGCCTACTTCAACCCCAAAACCTTCATCGCGGATGTGCCGGCCTGATGGCCCGGCGCTTCTCCACCAGGCTCGGCACCACCGACGACGCGGCCGATGTCGCGCATCTCTACGTCCAGTCTGGCCTGGGCGATGCCCCGGCTTCCGCCGGGGACTTCGAACGGATGGCCCAGACCGGCCACGCCTTCCTCGTCGCCGATGACGAACACGGTGTGGCCGGCGTCGTGCGCTTCCACGATGACGACGGCATCACCTGGTTCGACCTGCTTGTATCGGGCGAACCGGGGGCCGGCCGCGAGCTCGTCGCCGCCGTGTGCCGTGGGGCGCAGGACCGGGGCATCCGGCTCGCCCGCGCCGTGGCCGAGGACACCTTCCCTCTGCCCGAGTACTTCGGACGGCTGGGGTTCCTCCCGATTGGCCGCGGGGAGCGCGCCGGCAGGCCCACGGTCACGCTCGAACGGCGGTTGCCGCTCCTCACGGTCCGCGAACAACGCCGCGCCGACGCATCAGCCATCGGCGAATTGACTGGCGAGGACCCATGGGTGTTCGAACAGGGCGCGCGGCCCGGGTGGTTCGTCGCGGCCGATGGCGACACCGTGGTCGGCGTCATCTCCGTGGGCGATGCTGGAGGCGGCCTGGCCCGCATTTCCGCCCCGCTGCTCGATGAACGCTACCTCGGGCGCGGCCTGGACGCGTGGATGGTCGAACGGGCGAGCGTGTACGCCGAGACCAACGGCTACCACACCGCGGAACTCCCCGCCGAACCACGTACCAACGCCATTCGGAAGGCGCTCGAAGACCGGTTCTGGGTGCTCCATGACGACCGCTACCTTCGCGTGTACCGAACGCCGCCGTCACCAGAGGCCGAGGAGTACGGATAGCGCGGCTGGCCGGTAAACTCCCGCCCATGACGCACACTCCCCCGGCACCGTTCAACGGCGCACGCATCCCGATTGCCGAGACACTCAAGGCTGAGGTCGTCGAACACGGCGACGGCCGCTGCGTGATCCGCTACCCGGTACTGGCCGACTACACGAACCCCATGGGGCAACTGCAGGGCGGAATGTATGGCGTGATGATGGATTCGGC
>CALFYR010000663.1 GCA_937954195.1 uncultured Dehalococcoidia bacterium | reverse complement strand
TTCGTCGGCTCCGTCGCCGACCTCCGGGACGACGCCTTCCTCCTCGAACCCGATAGCGGCGACCCTTACTGGCTCAGGCTCGATGCCGTCATCGGCATCGATGGCAACCGCGTCGAACTCATCTGCGATGCCGCCGAAGTCGGCCGATACGTCGTCACCGCCGCCGAACACTAGCCAGCTCGCCTATCTTTACGCTTTTGTTGCGCCATCACCCCCGCCCTTTGGAGCCATGCAACGCCTCTGCCCGCATCCTTCGCTCACACAGCAATGTGGAGGCAATTCGATGCAAGCAACGGTTATTGAACGCAAAAGGACCCACGCCCACCACTGGCGGATCGACGAAGTGGATGGCCCGGTCTCCCAGGGCTCCTGCCTCACCTGCGGCGCCGTCAAGGAATTCCGCAACTACCCCGAAGAAGAGCCCATGTTCTCCAAACCCTACGGCCGCCGCCGCTCCGTCGCAGCCTGACCCGGGAGCCAAACCATGGAACGAATCGCACAGCTCAGCGGCCTTGTCGCCAGCGTCGGCACAGCCATCGTCCTCATGGCTCTTGTTTGACGTCCGTTAACACGGGATCGAAGATCCAGCGCTAACCCGAACGAGGTTCGCGTATGCCTTCGATCCCGAGCGTCGCCGAAGAACTCACCCCCGAATGGTTCCAGGAAGTGCTGCAGCAGCGGCACCCCGGCGTGCGTCTCTCCGCCGCCGATGTCGAAGTCATCAGCGCGGGCGTGGGGTTTGTCGGCATCGTCGCCCGGGCCACCCTCACCTACCAGGACGCCGCCGGGGCGCCTGCCCAACTCATCGTCAAACTCCCGTCCCCCGATCCCGGCTCCCGTATGATCGGCGTCGCCTTCGGCCTCTTCGAACGCGAAGTCCGCTTCTACTCCGATATCGCCTCCGAATGCGGCATGGAGGTCCCGGGCTGCTACTTCGCCGCCTACGATCCCGCAACCGGCAGCTCCGTCCTCGTCCTCGAAGCCCTCACCGAAGGCCGCTTCGGCGACCAGGTCGCCGGCGCCAGCGGCGATGATGCCGCCGCCGCCATCGATTCCCTCGCCCGCATGCACGCCGCCTGGTGGGAAAGCCCGAAGCTCTCCAGCCACGCCTGGATCACCTCCGGCATCGAAAACATCAAACAGCCCATCGCCATGATGTACGAAGCGGCCTGGCAACCCGCCATGCAGCGCCTCGGCCACCTCCTCCCCGAAGACCTCCGCGAAGCCGCTCCCGCCCTCGGCCGCCGCGCCATCCGCACCCTCGATTCCTTCCAGGGCCGCGAAGAAACCCTCTGCCACGGCGATTTCCGCCAGGACAACCTCTTCTTCCCCACCGCCAACCCCGGCAGCGTCATCGCCTGCGATTGGCAGAGCCCCGGCCGCGCCCCCGCCTTCGCCGATATCGCCTACTTCATCGGCGGCAGCCTCCCCACCGAAGTCCGCCGCGCCCACGAACAGGACCTCCTCAAGCGCTACTGGGAAGGCCTCCGCGCCGGCGGCGTCAACAGCTACTCCTTCGAACAACTCCTCCAGGACTACCGCCTCTACTTCTCCCTCGTCTTCGCCGGCATGATGGTCCTCGGCGGCACCCTCCCCGATGGCAACGAACGCGGCCGCGCCCTCATCGAACAGTCCGTCGACCGCTTCGTCAAAGCCATGGTCGATCAGGACTCCCTCGAACTCCTCCCCGAGTAACCACATTTCGTAAAGCTCAGCCCGACTTTACGAACGGTTAATACCAAACCGCCGCCGGTTATGGTACAAGTACCTTGCCGAATCGATGGCGACATCGAACGGGGGAACCATTCCCCTGGGGTGTATCCCGGCTCCGGCCGGGTAGGTGACTCCCTCACCGAACCCGTCAGCTAACCCCGTAGGCGCGAAGGGAGAGGCGTGGCAGCCGCAAAAGCCTGCCAGCACAAGCCTCTCAGAGCATCTGGATACGTCGCGGTGCCCCCGGCACGGTTCCGTATCCCCAACGCATCTGCAGGAGGCACCCAACGATGCTTCGACCCGGATACGAGCCCTGGTGGCGCCGCATGATCGCTCAGGCCGTCTCGCGCGAACCTAACCTCGTCCGCGCCGCACGGCGCTGCCCCGAATGCAGCACTGGTTACGAAGAACGTGACCGCTACTGCCCGGGCTGCCACATGGCTACTCCGGAATGGCGGTACGGCTAAAGACGTTCCGTTCCCTCCTCGGTGCGCCGCTTCCCCTGAGCGGCGCCCACCCCTCCAGGCAGGCCACCCGATCGTCGCGGGTGGCCTGTTTGGTTCTCCTGCGGGCGTGCTCCTTCTCTCTCGAAGGTTGCGCGCCTACCCTTAGAACGTGCCCATAGACCTACCGGAACATGTCACGATCCACCGGCGCGATGGCC
>CALFYR010000662.1 GCA_937954195.1 uncultured Dehalococcoidia bacterium | reverse complement strand
CGCCTTCTGGCACTGGCGGCGGTGGCGCCAGGCGGGTGTAAATCCGCATCCCAACCTCCTGCCGCTCTTCGAGCACCATCGCCACCTCGGCGAACCGCTTGTACTCCCGCAAAAGGTCGACCAGCTCCCGCCCAACGTCGTCATCTTCGAAGTCGCCGCCATCTTCCTGCGGTGGCCGCGGGAGCAGCGCCTTCGATTTCAGGTAGATGAGCTTCGCACCGACCGCGACGAACTCCGCGAGGGCCCCGGGTTCGAAGCCCTCGCTTGTCCGTATCGCCGTCAGGTATTGGTCCGTAACGGCAACGAGCGAGACGGCCGTGATATCAAGGTCGTCTCGCTCGATGAGGTGGAGAAGAAGATCCAGGGGACCCTGGAATACGGGAAGGGATATCTCAGCCATAGCTCCCGACGGGCCGCCGCCCCCCCGCAGAGGCGTTCCCGCAACGGTCTTACGACCCTCGCCCGTATCAGACCGCTGCAGACGCCCAGACCCCTGGGAGCGTCCGCTCGACCGCGGAAGCGATACCGGCGACTGACCGCATCATCGAAGTGAAGCGTTCATATGTCAACGACTGAGCTCCATCGGAGAGCGCGTGCTCCGGATTGTTATGAACCTCGATCATCAGCCCATCGGCCCCCGCGGCGATACCCGCCATCGCCACCGGCGTCACCAGGTTGAGCTTCCCGGTCCCATGGCTCGGGTCGGCGATGATCGGCAGGTGGCTCAGCTCCTTTACGAGCGGGATGGCGTTCACATCGAACGTGTTGCGGTATGCCGTCTCGAACGTCCGGATGCCGCGCTCGCAGAGGATCACGTGCGGATTGCCCTGCGCCATGATGTACTCGGCTGCCAGCAGCCACTCCTCAATGGTCCCGCTCAGCGCGCGCTTCAGCATCACCGGCTTCTTCGTCTTCCCAACCTCATCCAGCAGGATGAAGTTCTGCATGTTTCGCGCGCCAATCTGGATGACGTCGGCGTAGCGGGCAACCGAGTCGATGTCTCGCACGGTCATCAGTTCCGTGATGACCGGCAGGTTCATCTCGCGGCCGGCCGCCGCAAGGTACTCAAGTCCCACTTCGCCGAGCCCGCGGAACGCGTAGGGCGAACTTCGCGGCTTGTACGCCCCGCCCCGCAGCATGTTCGCGCCGGCAGCCTTCACGGCCCTCGCCGATTCGAAGATGTGCTCTTCGTTTTCGATCGAACACGGGCCGGCCATTACCGCCAGCTCCGTTCCCCCAACGGTCACCCCGCGTCCGACGTCCACGACGGTGTTGCTGGGATGGAACTCGCGGCTCACCAGCTTGTACGGCTTGGTAACGCGATGGACGGATTCGACGTGCGGCAGGCTTTCGAACGCGTCCTGCAGCGCCGGGTCGTCCGGCCCAATCACGCCGATGATGGCGCGTTCGGTGCCGACGGAAAGGTGGGCCTGCCGCCCGGTCTCTTCGACTCGGGCGACGATAACGTCAATGTCATCCGGAGTGGCCTCCGGCGAAACTACAATGATCACAGGTTCTGAATCTCCACTAGCGCGCTGTCGAGTGTGTACTCGTACTGAGGTCGGGGCGGAGGCGGGCTGCCTCTCGCAGGTACACATGGCGGATTTCACTCTGGGTCTTCTCCGTATTCCAGTGGAGAAGGACTCGGATGCACAGCGGGAGCATGCCGGGTACCGACATCTCGTGGCTTTGCATGAGTGGCACCTGCGTCCAGCCAATGTGGCGGGCGGCAACTGCCGGGAACTCCGCGTACAGGTCGGGCGTTGTGGTCAGCCAGGCGGAAGCGATGTCCTCGGTGTCTATCCCGTTCACTTCGAGCATCGTGCTCAAAAGTTCCTTCGTGACTTCGAGGATCTCTTCCTTCTGGTTCCGGGTGACAGTTGTAGCACCACGGACGCCGCGAACCGGCATACGCGCAGGTCCTCCTCCAGCGGGGGTTCGTTAGGGTTTGGTGTTGTGCCCTTAGCGAACCGGGAGCCCAAAGGTCCCGGCCGGTGGACACCCATAAGCGCGGCCCACGAGGGGCCAACGCCACGCCCATCGGCGCTCGTTTTCCCACGTGTGGGCCGCATTCACCTGTCCACTACCGGCCGGAGACATTCTCCACGTACTCCCTGACGCTCTGCGCGCGGTGGTTCTCCTCCGCGGCGTCAATGGTGGCGATTATAGCACTGCCAACGATAGCCGCATCGGCCACCTTCCGGACCGCATCCGCCTGCGCCCGCGTGTTGATCCCGAACCCCACACCGAGCGGCGTATCCGTATGCGCCCGGATGCGCTCGATGAACACCGGCAGGTCGTCCTGGTTTACCTGGGCCCCGCCGGTCGTTCCCGTCATGCTCACGCAATAGATGAAGGCATCCGCTACCCTCGCGATGGTCCCGATGCGCTCATCACGCGTCGTCGGAGCAATGAGTGGCACAAAGCTCATGTCCGCCTTCTTGCACTCCGCCAGGAACGAACCGGCTTCCTCTGGCGGCAGATCCACCACGATCCACCCATCGGCGCCGGCGGCGGCGGCTTCCGCGCACGCGCGCGCTTCCCCCCGGGCGAGGATCGGGTTGTAGTACCCCATGAACAGAACCGGCGCCTTCAGCCCTTGCGCCCGCGCCTCACGGACGTAGTCAAAGCACTTGCCCAGCGTCACCCCCTGTTCGAGCGCCACCTGGTTCGCGTGCTGGATCGTCGCGCCATCGGCCAGCGGGTCGGTGAACGGCACCCCAATCTCGATCGCGTCGGCGCCACCCTCCTCCATCGCCAGCAGGATCGGCACCGTGTCCTCGGGCCGCGGATACCCCGCCGTCACATACGGGACGAACAGCTTGCGCCCTTCGGCGTGTGCGCTTGCGAACAGGTCTCGTAGTCGTTTCGACATTCAGCTAATCCTCGCCACCAGCAGTATGAACGTGAGTGAGTTGAACAGGCAGTGGAACACGATCGAATCCCACAACGATCCGGTGCGCCAGTACAGCCACGCCATCACCATCCCCAGCGCCGTGAATGGGATAAGCGACCCAGCATCGAAGTGCGAAATCGCGAAAATCGCGCTCGAAACGAAGGCCGCCGGGACGAAGCCCCAGCGGGCAAGCCCCGAGAACGTGAGCCCCCGGTAGAAAAACTCCTCCCCCACCGGCGCGAACACCACCGTCGTTACCCCATAGAGCGCGAGCGCGAGCGGGTCCCGGAGCGTCGTGTCCAGGCTGCTCCCGGCCGGTACCAGCGTCTCCCAGCCGAGAGCGTCCACCAGCTGCGTGTACCCGCCGACCAGCAAATACATCACCGCGACTGCCCCCGCCGGCAACCAAAGGCGATCAAAGTCGAGCCGGTCGCGGCTGAGGCCCGTCCGCGCGACGAACGCGCCGAACCGCTGCCGCGTGGCGACCACGGCAATCGTCGCGAACAACGCGGCCGAGGCCATGCCGTACACCCACGCCACCCGCGCGGCGACCGGGTCTCCGAGCAGGCGCGGCGGCTCGGGTCGCGGCGCGTTCGCGGCCGCGGCCGCCAGGACATCATCGCCATATCGGGCAACAGAAGCGGCCTTCTCGAACGCATCCCCGATATCGCTAAAGTCGGGTTCGGCGCCAAGCGCCCGCGCCGTCGGCCCAATCAGCAGCAGCGGCACGATATACGCGAACGCGCCGAGCCAGATGCCGGCCACCACATTCAGCTCCCCCCACGGCCAGCTCCGGATGTGCATCGTGCTCACCGCCCGGCCGCCAGCAGCGCGAAACTGGTGAAATTGAACAGGAAGTGGAACACGATGGCGTCCCACAGCGACCCGCGGCGGTAGAACAGCCACGCCATCGTCGCCCCGATGCCGAAGAACAGGATCACGCTCCCGGGATCGAGATGGATGATCGAAAACGCGAGCGACGAGACCCCCAGCGCCGGCCAGAATCCCCACCGCAACAAGCCCGCGAAGACGAAGCCCCGGAAAAACAGCTCCTCGCTCAGCGGCGCCCCCACCACGGTCGCCGCCGCGGCCACGCTCAGTGTCAGGTCGTCCCGCGTTATCTCCACCGGTACGGTGCTTTCTGGCGTCAGCAGGTCGATCCCCGTCGCTTGCATCGCAACGATGTACGCGATGGTCGCGATGTACGCGCCCACGACGGCGGCCACTGGCACCCACAAACCGCGCCAGCTGAACCGGTTCAGCCCGAGCGTCGTCCACAGCTCGCTGAACGTCTGCTTGCTCATGATGCCCACGATCGTGAACGCGCCAACCTGCGAGAGCATCGTCACCAGCAGGCCGATCCGCAGGCTCTCCTGGTCGGCCAGGAGCTGGGGCAACCCCGGGAATGCGCGGTCGCTTGCCGCCGCCGCCAACCGCTCATCGGCGTACTGCACCAGCACGTTTGCCTTCTCGAACGCGTCTCCTACGTCTCTCGGCTCGAAGTCGTTCCCGGTCGCGACAATCCAGAGGATCACCAGCACGTTCGTCGCGATGAGCACCCCAAGGTACGCGCCGGCCGCGATCAGCACCTCGCGCGGCCCCCACGGATATCGTCGGGATGGCTCCTGCGTGGCCTCCGTCAGAGCGTCACTCCCAGGGCGGCCGCCACCGTATGCATGTCCTTGTCGCCTCGCCCGCTCAGGCCGACGAGTACGTCCTTGTCCGGTCCCAGCTCCCGCGCCACGCGCATCGCATGGTAAATCGCGTGCGAAGGTTCCAGCGCCGGTATGATCCCCTCCGCCTTCGTCAGCGATTGGAACCCTTCCAGCGCCTGCTTGTCATCGACGGCTACGTACTCGGCTCGTTCGCTGGTCTTCAGCCACGAATGCTCTGGTCCTACGCCCGGGTAATCGAGGCCCGCCGAGATGCTGTGCGTCTCCAGGATCTGCCCGTCCTGGTCCTGGAGCAGGTAGGTCCTCGTCCCGTGCAGCACGCCCGGCCGGCCAGCGACCAGCGTCGCGGAATGTTTGCCAGTGCCCACGCCGTCACCGCCGGCCTCCACGCCGATCAGCCGCACCGGGTCATCAACAAACGGGTGGAACAGCCCGATCGCGTTGCTTCCGCCGCCAACGCAGGCGATGGCCACATCCGGCAGCTTGCCCGCTTGCTCCAGCATCTGCTTCCGAGCTTCCTTGCCAATCACCGATTGGAAGTCACGCACGATAGTCGGGAAGGGGTGAGGCCCAATCGCCGAACCGATGATGTAGTGCGTCGTGCGGACGTTCGTCACCCAGTCGCGCATCGCTTCGTTAATCGCGTCCTTCAGCGTCTTGCTGCCCGATTCCACGGGGACCAGCTCCGCGCCGAGCATCTTCATCCGGAACGCGTTCAGCGACTGCCGCCGGATGTCCTCGCTGCCCATGTACACCACGCACTCGAGGTCCATCATCGCGCACACCGTCGCCGTCGCGACCCCATGCTGTCCGGCGCCCGTTTCGGCGATGATGCGCGGCTTACCCAGCCGCTTGGCCAGCAGCGCCTGCCCGAGCGCGTTATTGATCTTGTGGGCCCCTGTGTGGGCCAGGTCTTCGCGCTTCAGCCAGATGCGCGCGCCGCCGCACTCACGCGTCAGCCGTTCCGCGAAATAGAGCGGCGTCTCCCGCCCGACATAATGCTTGAGCAGGAAATCCAGCTCCTCGTGGAAACTCGGGTCCGCCGTCGCCTCGGCATACGCCTTCTCCAGGTCTTCGTGTGCCCCGACCAGCGTCTCCGGGATGTACCGCCCGCCAAACTCTCCGAACCTCGGCGCCATCGTCTCAGTTGCCAACCCGCACCCCTTTCGCCGCGCGAATGAAGGCGCGGATCTTCTCGATGTCCTTCGTCCCGTCCGTCTCAACCCCGCTCGAAACGTCGACGCCCCACGGCTCCACCTCTCCCACCGCTTCCGCCACGTTCTCCGGCGTTAGCCCACCCGCAAGCAGGAACGGCCGCGTCCGCGCGACCTCCGCCGCCACGCTCCAGTCGAACGATTCGCCCGTCCCGCCCAGTGCCGCCTTCGATTGCTTGTCGAGCATCATTCCCGCGGAAACGCCAGGCGAGGCCCGGTCCTCGATGTCCTCGGCGGACATGCCCTCGCCGACGTGCACCACGCGAAGCACCGGCCGTTCGATGCGCCGGACGAACTCGTCATCTTCGCCGCCCGAAAGCTGCACCAGGTCCAGCCCCGCCGCATCGGCGATGTTGTTCACTTCGTCCGCGGTCATCCCCGCGAACACGCCGACGATGAGCGGCCGGTACCGCGCGATAGACATCTCGATGGCGTCCGCCCAGGCGCCATACCAGCTCCGCGCCGAGACTTCGCCACGCACCGGCCCCTCGAAGATGGCCTCCCTGCCCTGGGTCCGCTTCTCCTTGAGCGCCTCGACGATGTCGTGGCACTGCTGCGGTGTCACCCGCCGCTTCGATTCAGCGACGAACATCAACCCGATGAGGTCGGCCCCCGCCTTCGCCGTCTCCAGCGCCGTCTCCACATCCCGCAGCCCACAGATCTTCACCAGCGTCATCGCGTCGCCGCCTTCGAATCGTGAATCGTGAATCGTGAATCCGCCCGGCTCCCCTCTCCCGCAGCGTCGGGAGAGGGGTTAGGGGTGAGGGCCCGCAGTTCCCCAATCTTCGCGCCCGGGTCTCCCGCCACCATCAACGCTTCCCCCACCAGCACCGCACCGGCGCCCGCCGCCTGGAACCGCTCGACGTCCTCTCGTGTGCTGATGCCGCTCAGGGCCGCTAATAGCGCGCTGCTCCCGACCATCCCAGCCAGCCGGTCGGTCGTCCCCAGGTCAACGTTGAACGTCCGCAGGTCCCGGTTGTTAATGCCGATGACGCTCGCCCCGCTCGCCAGCGCGCGCTCCATCTCGTCGCTGTTGTTCACTTCCACCAGCGGCTCCATCCCAAGGTCGCGCGAACAATCCATCAGCGCCGCCAGCCGTTCGTCGCTCAGCGACGCCACGATGAGCAGCACCGAGTCGGCGCCGTTCACGCGCCCCTCGATGACCTGGTACTCATCGATGATGAAGTCCTTGCGAAGCACCGCCGGGCGGGCCTCGCCCATCGGTCCGATTGCGTCCCGCACGCCCGCCATGTCGGCCAGCGACCCCTTGAACCACGTCGGCTCGGTCAGCACCGAGATACCGGCCGCACCGCCGCGGGCGTACTTCAGCGCCTGGGCCACTGCGTCGAGCCCCGGCGCAATGTCGCCCTTGCTCGGAGAGGCGCGCTTCACCTCCGCGATCACCGCCATCGGGGCATCCCGCCGCAGCCGTTCGGCGAAGTCGATCGGCTCCGGGGCGCCGGCCAGCCGCGCGCCAAGCTCAGCCTGCGAAACCGCGGCCTTCGCCTCCGCCACGTCCTGCCGCCGCCGTGCGACGATGGTGTCGAGGATCGTGGGCTCGCTCATCCGCCGAACTCCCGCGTCAGTTCGACGTAGTGGTTCAGCACATCGCGAGCCCGACCGCTGCCAATCGCATCGCGCGCAACCTCCACACCTTCCTTCACCGTCGCGGCCCTGCCTGCCATGAACAGCGCGGCCCCAGCGTTCATAAGGACAAAGTCCGTCTTCGGCCCCTCGTGCCCATCGAGGATCGCAAGGATGTCCCCCGCGTTGGTCTCCGCGTCCCCGCCCGCAATCGCCTCCAGCGATGAGGGGACGATTCCGAAGTCCGCCGGCGTCATCACGCTCTCGGCGACGGCGCCGTCCGCTGCCAGCCACACCTGCGTCGGCGCCGCCGGGCTAATTTCGTCCATCCCGTCTTCCGAGTGAATGACCATCGCCCGCTCCACGCCGCGGAGCGCCAGCGCCTCCGCCACCAGCGGCCCTAGCGCGCGCGAACCCACGCCAACCAGCTGGCGCGCCGGGTTCGCCGGGTTCGAAAGCGGCCCGAGGATGTTGAACACCGTCCGCACGCCCATCTCTCGCCGCGGTCCACCCACGTGGCGCATCGCCGGGTGCATCCGCTGGGCGAACAGGAAGCAGAACCCGCATCCGTCGATCACGCTGGCTATTTGCTCGCCATTCAGGTCGATCTTCGCGCCGAGCGCCTCCAGCACGTCCGCGCTCCCGCACTTGGATGATGCGGCCCGGTTCCCGTGCTTCGCCACGCGCACTCCCGCGCCCGCCACCACGAATCCCGCAGCCGTCGAGACGTTAATGGTGTCCACGCCATCCCCGCCGGTCCCGCAAATGTCGATCACGTCCAGGGCGTTCACGGGCTCGGCATGCCGGTGCATCACCTCAAGGCACGCCGAGATGATCTCCGGCGATTCTCCGCGCACGCGTAGAGCCGCAAGGAACGCACCGATCTGCGCCGGCGTCGCGCTGCCGGTCATGATTTCCTCAAGCGCCAGCGCAGCCTCCGCCCCGGCAATCCCGCCGCCATCCACCAGCGCCTTAATCGCATCCTGCACCGCCGTCATCGCAATGCCTCTCGGCCGACGGCCCGGGTGGCAGGACAATCCAAAATCCCAAATCCAAAATCCAAAATCACCAAGTTCCTCCCTCCATCGCGAGGAAGTTCCGCAACAACTCCTTCCCGTGCTCTGTCGCGATCGACTCCGGGTGGAACTGGACGCCTTCGACCTTCAACGTCTTGTGCCGGACGCCCATGATGACGCCGCTCTCCGATTTCGCCGTCACTTCCAGGTCGCCGGGCTGCGTGTCCGGCGTCCCGGCGAGCGAGTGGTAGCGGACCGCCTTCAAGTCGTTCGGGATGTCCTTGAACACGCCCCGGCCGTCGTGCGAAATCGTCGACGTCTTCCCGTGCTTGATCTCGCCGGCGCCGGCCACCGTCCCGCCGTACACGTCATAAATGCACTGGTGTCCGAGGCAGACCCCCAGGACCGGCACCTTCCCTGCGAACTCGCGGATCACATCGCGCGAAATGCCCGCGTCGTCCGGCGTCCCCGGACCCGGCGAAATCACCACGTGGTCCGGGTTCAGCGCCTTCAGTTCGCCGATCGTCACCTGGTCGTTCCGGAAGACCTTCACGTCCGCGCCCATTTCCGCCAGGTACTGGTAGAGGTTGTACGTGAAGCTGTCGTAGTTATCGATGAGTACGGTTGTCACCGGTCCATGCCCTCCTCGTTGCCCAGGTCTTCGGCGATGCGTTGAAGCGTCGCCGCCAGCTCTTCGGGCGTGTACCCATACCCTCGCCGGTCGAGCTTGAATTTCTCTTCCAGGTACTTCGGGTTGAACGAACCCGGTGCCCGAAGGTCCAGCGGGTACGACGAACCCGGTTCGCCCATGAGCGCCACAAGGAAGTACCCGTCCCCCGCCGAACGCGTCATCGATGCGGATTCGTCCATCAGCGGGACCAGCACCAGTTCGATGCCGCCATACCGGTAGAACCGCACGCCAAGGTGCGCGACGTGCTTTTCGAAGGTGACGTTCACGCCGCACCTCCGAGTTCCGCGGCGATGCTCAGCACCTCTCCGGGCGTCTTCGCCGTGTAGTCCGGCAGCGCCTCGAGCAGCAGTTCCGAATCCACCGTCCCCCACAGTGCCGCCACCGACTTCACGCCGGCGTTTCGCGCTGCCCAGATGTCCGCCGGGCTATCCCCAACGAACAGCACGCTATCGAAGTGGTCGACCATCATCCGGTCGAGCGCCGCGTACACGGGCTCGGGATCGGGCTTGTGCCGGTCCGTGTCGTCAGCCCCAACGACCGAGTGGAAGAATCCCAGCAGCCCCGCTGTCGTCAACTCCTCGATTGCGCCGTACGACACCTTCGAGGTCACCACGCCCATCGGGACATCCGCCCCGTGAAAGTACCGGAGGACCGCTTCGATGCCTTCATACGGCCGGATCTCCCGCACCAGGCTGTAGTATCGCTCGCGGTAAATCCGCGCGAACGTCGCCCAGTCATCGCCCACGAGCCGCTGCCCCATCGCCTCAAGCGAACCACCCTTGTGCGACCGCCACAGCTCCCGGGGGTCCACCTTGGTGCCGAGCATGGTTTCGTGCGCGTGCGCAAGCGCGATCATGCGGCCCTGGATGGTGTCCAGCAGTGTGTCGTCCATGTCCCAGAGGATCGCGTTCATTGGGGGCTCCCCGGCCTCGGTATGCCACGCTGCTCGAAGACCGCCTCCATCGCGGGCCACGCCTCAAGCGCCGCCGGGAACCCCGCGTAGACCGCAACCATCCGCAGCGTCTCGACGATCTGATCCGGCGTGGCGCCATGGTTGAGTGCGCCGTTGATGTGCGACCGTAGCGGCTGACCGATACGCCCCTGGGCGGCGAGCATGGCCACCACCTGCAGGCTCCGCGTCTTCCGGTCCAGCGCCTTCGAACTCCATACCTGCCCCAGCGCGAAATCGATGATGTCGTCCGCGAGCTCGGGTTCGCGCTGCGCCATGGCCGCTGCTGCCTTCGCGGGGTCCTGCCCCGAAAGCGTCCCGAGCACGTCCAACCCCGCGGCCCGTGCGGCTTCGGTGCTGGAAGGCTTCACCGCCGGTGGCGCTTGGGGAGCGGCGTCTACCTCGTCGTCTCGCCCGGCCATCGCCCGCAAGATGTCGGCCGTGATGTCCTTGGGCTCCTTCAGCCCGAACGCCTCCAACACGGCGTTCCGCGTGCCCTCATCCATATGGATCGATTCCAACTCGCCCGGCTCGAACCACCCGCTCCCATGACCCGGCGGCACCGCCGGCTCGCCCGACCACTCGGTCGCGGCATACAGGTTGAACACGAACTGCCCATCCGGGACCGGGAAGTAGTGCGTCTGCAGGAAGTCCTCTTCGATGGCCGGGGCCTGGACGCCCATTCGCCCGAGGATCGCATCCATCTCTTCGTCGACGTCATCAATGTGCGGTGGCAACGGACCGCCCGGCAGCTCCCACGGCGCGTCCGGCCGTGGCCGCACCAGGAACAATCGCCCTTCGCGTTCGAGGATCGCCGCCATGTAGATGTGCTGCTTCATGTCGTTTTCACCGCCTGGGTGGCAATCACGCTCTGCAGCAAGATCTTCAGCGAAGGCACCAGCCCACTCGCGGCCACCTGGTCGGTGTTCAGCCACCGGCCGAGGCCCTGCGCCGGGTCTGGCTCCCACTCCCAAACGGTGTAGAACCCGCTGAACCGATCGGTCTCCTCGTCCGGGTTTCGGTAGTCGAACGCGCCCTGGGCCCACACCGCCCGCGCCTCGACCTCCAGCTGGTCCCAGATGTGCGCCCGCAGCTCAACCTTCCGGTCCTCGGCAAGCGGCCGGAACACGCCCCCCGGCAGTCCGAGGCCCCCGTCCATCTCGCGCAGGAACACACGCCCCTCGCGGATGAGGATGCCGTAAACGCAGTCGGGACGGCGGTCGGTCATGGCCCTACCCGTATCCAATGCTGCCGGTCTTCATCTCGGCAGCGGCAATCTCGGCCTGGTCGATGGCCCGCATCAGCGCGCGCATCTTGTTCATCGTTTCGGTGTACTCGGTATCGGGCACCGAATCATAGACAATCCCGCCGCCCGCCTGCAGGTA
>CALFYR010000661.1 GCA_937954195.1 uncultured Dehalococcoidia bacterium | reverse complement strand
TGGTGGGCGAGCGACCGCGCTCTTTATGGGCGCGAGGAAGTCCAGGCGTTTGAAGTACTTCGAGCGTTTCGGGCCGCGCATTCCACACCACTAACCAAGGGCAACAACGGCCTGCGCTCGATGCTGCGCACTGAAGATTGCAACGTCGAGGTCTCACAGCGGCTTAAGAGGACGACCACCATCCTGGATAAGCTCACCCGGCAGCCGACCATGGCGCTCTCGCGCATGCAGGACATCGGCGGTTGTGGGCCGTCCTCAGCTCAGTGGCGGAAATCCGGCGGGTTCAGGCACGGCTCAGTCGCAATCGACCGCCCCTCAAATTGGACGACTATGTTCTCGCTCCGCGAACTTCCGGCTACCGAGCGGTCCACCTGGTCGTCGCCTACGACGGACGCAGCATTGAGGTTCAACTTCGGACCCAATGCGATGCACGATTGGGCAGTTGCGGTGGAGCAGTTGGGCGGGCGAATCGGTGAGGACCTGAAAAGTGGTCGAGGTCCTGCGCGGGTACTCACTGGCTCAGCGCCGTGAGTGACGCACTCGGCGTTGAAGAGTCTGGCGAAGTAGTCGACACTGAGCATGTGAACCGCATTGCAGCATTGCGCGAGGCGGCAATGCCATTCCTCAGGGGGAGCCAGCTGTGATTCGGCAGTTCCCAATCGTGTTTGACCACGCCAGCGACCAACTCCTTGAGGTCCAGGACTTCGGCTCGGATGCGGTCAGCGCGATTCGCGCGTACGACGAGAAGGAGCGGAGCCTCCCTCGCGATTCGAAACTGGAAGTAGTCCTCATCGGGTCGGATTCCATTGAAACGATCCGGAAGACCCACGCCAACTACTTTGGCGGCAGTAGCAATATCTCGAGGTACCTCGACCTGAGCGGCGTCGGCTAACCCCTCACCGCCGCCGAATCGTCACCCCGCCAACCACCGCCGGCCGGGCCTTTGGCTTCCCTTCCCCGAAGGGGTGAAGCAGCCGCCGGAACAGCGCCGCCAGCTGCCGGAAGAGGTGCGCGAACGCCCCCGTGTTCGCCCCGTTGAAGCTCGAGCGGCCCCGCTTCGCCTTCGAAGGCTTCTCCTTTGTGCTCATCCGCTGGTAAGCCTGCAGGAGTTGCTCGCGCCGCTGGAGACGGTCCTCCTTGTTGCGGCCCGCTTCCATGGCGGCGGCGTTTCCCACCGGTTCCAATGTGCGCCCGTCCTGGTGGAGCAGCCAGCGATCGCGGCTCGTCTCCGGCAGCACAAAGCGCGTCGTATCCAGCTCCGTGAAGGTCGCGCTCGCCGCCCGTATCTGCTCGAAGCCTTCGGCGTACCCCTTCAGCATTGGGCCACCCTTGAGGTGCACCGTATGGAGCTTGATGCCCGCCGGCACTCCCGGCACGAAGTACGATTCGCAGTCCGAGATGAGCAGAAGTTCCGTTGTTGAATCCCCGAAGGCCGCCTTCCCCTGCCCCACGCCGTCCAGCGCGTTGATATCGCCGATGGCCGCCGCCAGCGCCGCCTTGATATCGGTCGAACCATCCGGCGTCACCGTGAGCACCCGTTTCGCCAGTTCCGGGAAGCCTTCGCCATCCCGCACATCGCTGCGCGCGTGCACCGAGTTGGCGAACGTGCGGAAGTACACCTGCGCGCGCTCCTTGTGCGCCGTCACCAGGTAGGCCAGTAGGAGCGCCTTCGCGAACAGAATCTTGTTGGCGTCACGCATCGAATTCGAGACGTCCAGCAGCGCGTACACCTTCTGCCGCTTGCGGCGGTTCGGGCTGCCGCGCAGGACGCGCTCCTCGTGGACCTCGTCGTGCTCTTCTTCGGCCGGCCCGGGCGCTGTGTTGTAGAGCCCGTGGATATCGCCTGCGAGCAGCCGGTAGTCGAACACGTCCGGCGAACTCGATCGCATGAGCAAGTCCGGCATCGTGATGTGCGGGAAGTCGGTCACGTTCCTTAGTGGCTGCACGCGGCTATCGCCGGTCACCGGGTACACGATGCGCCGCTTCGTTTCCACGTGGCGGACCGTTTCGTATTCCAGCTCCCACGGTTTCACCAGCTTGTGTACCTCGCCCGGCAGGTCGATGCCAGCGAGCGGGTGGCCCTCCATCAGCGTGCGCGCGACGTTCAGGATCTGCAGCCATTCCACCGGGAGTTCCGAGACCGTCTCGCCCACCAGGTCCAGGATGTCCCACGATCGGTAGAGCCCTTCGAGGTCGTCCTGCACGCGCAGGATCTGGGTCGCGCCCTGCGGCCGGCTGTCACTCATCGCGGTGGCCCCGTACCTCGTCCAGGATTTCCTCGCGCAGCGCGTTCACCCGCGGGTTCGTGATCGTCTTATGGGTGAGCGCATCCACGAAGGTGTCGTACCCCACCTCGTGCCAGCTCGATTTGCCGATGAGCGAAAGGAAGATGCGCACGATGCCCCGGTGCGAGGCCTGCGACTCCAGCGGCACGCCGTGTGCGAACAGCCCGAACGATTGGGCGATGGCGGTCAGCTCGTTCACCGTCTGCAGGTCGTGTTCGGTGTAGCCCTGCATCGTCGAATGCAGCGCCTCGGCGAAGATGTCCTGGCCCATGTCGTGCAGTGCCCGGTCGTTCCCCGGGATCGTGGTCAGGACGAACCGGAGCGATTGCAGGTCGGCGCGTTCGACGTGGTCGCGATGGTGGAGGAGGGCGGTAGCGTTCAGCACATCCCGGCAGGCGGCCTTCGTCCGCGGCGAAACGTACGCGTCGGGCACGATGCCGCGGTTCGCGGGAGATTGCATACCAATCCGCTGCGCGACCAGGTGGATGTAGGCCTCGATGATTTCGTTCTTGAGGAACAGGATGTCGAAGCCGGCATCGATGCTGCGCTCCGGGTGTGCGCCGAGGACAATCGCGCTGAGCTCCTGCAGGACATCGAGCGGGATGCGGAGCGGCGGCGTCTCGGGCTTGCCGTGGTGACGCGCGTACGCAAGGTCGATCAGGATGTCGTTCAGCGTGTCGCCCTGCGGGTCGATCGATGCCTTGAAGAGGAAGCGGTCCAGGATCGGCTCGCTGATGGCCGAGTACTTCAGGTGGTTGGTCATCGCCAGGGCGCTGTGCAGGCGCGCATCTTCCTGCTGCTCCCCCTGGGCGAAGCGGCGCTCGTTCAGGATGCCGAGGAGCGCTTCGAGCACCACATCGTTCGCGTTCATGAACTCATCGAGGTAGGCGAAGTCGGCGGTCACCAGCGAATGGAGCGTGTTGTGCCAGAGCTTGCCTTCGTGGAAGAGCTTGAGGTCCAGCCCGCCGAGCACCGTCTCCAGGCGCGTGCCCTGGCTGAACTGCGCCTTAAATACCGTCCCTTCGAACTGCGAGAAGACGCTTTCCCCGTACAGGCTCTTGCCGGTCCCGGCGCGCGAGATGAGCAACTGGTGCCGCCGGCTCAGCAGCGCGAGCGCGGTCTGCTGCAGGAGCTGCATTCGCCCCGGCACGGTATCCGATACGTGGAGGAGGGCGGCTTTGAAGGTTTCGATCGCGCGAGGCACATCCAGCGGGCCGCCGTCGTAGACGAAGGGGCGGCCATCGGCCGGTGTCAGCAGGTTGTTGCCATCGCGCATGAGCGTCCTTGCTTCGCTGCCAGGTGCTTCGCGGGGTAAAGAGCGAATTGCGGATACGATACAGCAAATAGGTTCGATCTATCACGCTTGCGGCCTTTGGTACCCTGTCTAAGGCGCCCGGGCGGCCAGGTGGTCGGCATGGTTGGGCCCGAGGGGGCCCGGAGGGCCGAACGGCCGGTCCATTGGCGGAGCGATGCATCCCAGATTCGCAATGGAGGGTCTCGGTCCCGATCGGGGTGCTATTGATTGCCCCGTTAGTCCTCCCGAAGAGGACACTACGGCCCCCGCATATGGGGACGATCGACCGGATGCACAGGGCCGCCCGCAGGCGACTATTCCCTTGCAAGCGGCGCCAACACCACACACGGCGCCGAAGAAAGGTCCCAGTCATGCTGAAGCGCTCAACTCGGTCGCGCGCAATCTTCGCCTACGGAGGCATCGCCGCCTCCCTCATCCTGGTCGTGTTTGGCCTCGCGTCAATCGTCATCGGATACCAGGGCCGCGCGGATGTTCGGCAGATGCTCGAAGACGAGCAGATCACGGTCTCCGCGGATGCCGAGAACTACGCTGGCGAAATCGTCGATAACGGCGCAAAGGCGCAAGCCCAGGCCGATGTCATCCGCATGCACCAGCTCGAAGCAACTGGTGGTCTGACCTACGCCCAGATGGGCCGCTTCGCCACCGAAGATGGCAACCCCGCTGGCACCAATAACGCGGACGAAGCTGCCAAGAACCCTGACACTGGCGCCCCACTGCCCAACACGCTCCGGGATCGCTGGATCACCGCCACCGCCCTCAGCACCTCGCTGAACACCGCATACTTCGCCGAGCAGGTTGGCCTCTTCTCGATGGTCATGGGCTTCGCGATGCTGCTCACCGGAATCGGCTTCGCAGTCCTCACGGTCGGCGCCCTCTGGGTCCACCGCGAAGACACCGCCGCCGAGAAGGCGACAGTCGGCAAGACGGCTTCCGTCAACGCCTGACCCTCAACCCTCGTTCTCTCTCCGCGAAAGGCGGCCCCACAAGGGCCGCTTTTCCGTGTGTGCTCGCAACTCGCAACCACCAACTCATATACTTCTCTTACCTATGGCAAACGAAGCACTCCTTCGAAAAAACCAGGCAGACATGATCCTCGAGCGCGCGGCAATGCAGCTGCAGGGGCTCCTCCAGGAAGCCTGCGCCGAACTCAGGCCGTTCCCTTCCTTCCCGAACGCCATCTTCACCAACGCAATCGAATGCGATGATGGCGGCATGGCGGCTGACCCGGACCGTGGCTGCATCGTCGTCGGTGAAGACGGCGAACTCTACGAGCTGGAGATGGGCATCGACCACGAATCCGTCGAACTTACCGGATCGTGGGACCCGGTAACGGCCCGCAAAGAGACCCTCAAGAAGATCGACCTCCACCCGCGTGACTACCTGATCTATGCCTATGCCGGACTGGTAGCGGTGACCGAGGAATTACTGGAACGCCAGGCGGAGGCGGCCACGTGAAATCGCTGTTCCGCTGGCTGCTCGTTCTCGGAGTCGCCGCGGCGGCGGTCTACGCCCTCACCACCGTTACGCGCCGCCGGGCAACGGCTCCGGCAGGTCCTGCCTGGGAGCCGCCGACCGTCGAAACACCCCAGGACGTGGAAGAAGAGCGCGCCGCCGGCGAAGGAATGACCGCCGCCGAGTTCGTCGATGAAGCCGTTGTTTCGGAACCCGAAACCGCACCCGAGCCCCTCATCCATGAGCCCGAACCCGTAGCGCTGGAGCGCGCGGCCGACGAAGGCATGACGCCCCCGGCCAACGTGGCCGCCGACGCCGCGGAGACGCCTCCGGCCGAGGAGCACCTCGCCCCCGAGCCGGCCGACGAGGCGCTCGAACGCGCCGAGACCGAAGGGATGACGCCTCCGGAGGCGGAGGTGGAAGACGTGCCCGTCGCTTCCACCGGCGAGCCGATCGAGCCCGAGACCATCGCGGCGCCAGAGCCCGCCGAACCGACCGTTGAAGAACTCGCGGAAGCTGAAGCCGAAGGCATGCACACGCCGCTCACCGCCCCGGCCGTCGATGCCGCGCGGGACGAAGTCGGAGAACTCGTCCTCCCTTCTGTCGAGAACGCGGACAAGGATGTGCCCGATTTCGGCGCCATGATCGATGCCGCTACCGCTGAAGCCGAACGCTCAGCCGAAGACACACCGGAAACCGAAACCCCCGCGGCCGAAACCCCACCGGAGAAAGACTTCCTCACCTCCTACTTCGAAGAGCTGGCCGCCACGCCCGTCACCGAAGAGGAACAGCCCGGGCTGTTCGCGTCCGTGGAAGAAGCGCTCACCGACCTGGAGCCGGCGGCAATCGTCCCACCGCCGCGGCGCACGGCCGAAAGCTACCTCGATGAAGGGAACGTCTACTTCAACGTCGGCCAGTACGGCCTCGCGATCGAGCGGTACACCCAGGCCATCGAACTTGATAAGGAACTCACCGCCGCCTTCTACAACCGTGCCAACGCCCGAACGCGTTCCGGGGACTTCGAAGGGGCGCTCGGCGACTACGACCGCGCGCTCGAACTCCAGCCGAACGACGCGGACGCGCTCAACAACCGCGGAATGCTCCACCTGTACCGGGCGAACTACACCGCCGCCCTGCGCGATTTCAACGGCGCCCTTTCGGCCGACCCTACGGATACGACGGTGATGGTGAACCGCGGCCTTGCCCACCTGCACAGCGGCGATGCCGCCGGAGCACTCGTGGACTTCCAGGAGGCGATCCGGCTCGATTCGGGCGATGCGGCGGCACACTACGGCGCCGCCCAGGCAGCGGCCGCCATCGGCAACAAGGCCGAGGCCCTGCGCTTCGTCCAGCGAACGCTGGAACTCGACGCGGCATACGCCCGGGAAGCCGCAGGCGATCCGCGGCTCGAATCCCTCCAGGGCGACGAGGAGTTCCTGCGCCTGTTGCGGCAGGCCGGCACCCGTTCCTCCTAGCCGTCCAGAACCGGGGTGGTTCCCTTACGTTCGGAATGGAGGCGATGTGGTAGGGTGAGCCTTGCGGCCGCCGAAGGCCCGTAACCCCGCCCCAAGGTTCAGCCTGTTGACAGCTCCCACGCTCGCACCCGCGCCCCGGGCACCTCGTGCCACCACCCCGAACGACTACATCGAACTCAAGCGCCGCATTAAGGCGGCCGGCCTGCTCGAGCCGCAGGCCGGGTACTACTGGATGAAGACGCTCATCGCCGCCGGCACGCTCATGGGAGTGATGATCCTGGCCCTGGTGATGAACGGCGGACTCTGGATGGCCACGAGCGGTTTGCTGGCCGGCTTCGCCTTCACCCAGGTGGCGCTTCTCGCCCACGATGTCGGTCACAGGCAGGCATTCCGGGGGCCGCGCAAGAATTGGGTCGCGCGCTACATCTTCGGCAACCTGCTGCTTGGCGTCAGCGCTTCGTGGTGGAACGACAAGCACAACCAGCACCACGCCACCCCGAACCACATCGATATGGACCCGGACATCCAGTTCCCGATGATCGTGTTCAGCCCGGAGCAGATCGCCTCACGGCCGCGCTGGCTGCGACCGATCATCGCCATCCAGGCGTTCGTGCTCATCGCGCTGCTGCCGTTCCAGGCGGTCAATATGCGCCTCCAGAGCATCACGCACCTGTTCGAACCGAAGGCGAAGCTCCCCTGGCTGCAGGCCACCCTCATCGCCGGCCATTTCGCCATCTACGGCGTCATCCTCTACTTCATCGGCTGGCCGACGGCGCTCGTGTTCGCGGTGGTCCACCAGGGAGTGTTCGGGCTCTACAACAGCTCCGTGTTCGCTTCGAACCACAAGGGCATGCCCGTGCTCAGCGGCCACCAGGGCAGCGACTTCTTCCGCGAGCAGGTGCTCACCTCGCGCAACGTCACCGGCCACCGCCTGACCGACTTCTGGTACGGCGGCCTGAACTACCAGATCGAGCACCACCTCTTCCCCACGATGCCGCGCAACAACCTGGCGAAAGCCCAGCCAATCGTGCGGGCCTACTGCGAGGAGGTTGGCGTGCCTTACCACGCCACCGGCCTGTGGGAGTCATACCGCGAAGTGCTCAGCCACCTGCATAAGACAAGCGCCTCACTCCGTGGGAGCGAGGCGCAGGCCTAGGGTTCTACGCGGGTCGCGCCTAACGGCTCAGGCTTCGACCTCTTCGATGGACGCCTCGGCGGCGGCGCGCTGGGTGGCTTCGGCGCCACCAATGGCCGCAGCCTTGGACGAGAACGATTCGCCCGAGGAAGCAACCTGCACGCCGTTCGCGGCCTTTAGCCGCCAGCGGTAGGCGCCGCTCTTATCCGGATAGACCTCGAACTTTGCTGGCATTTGCCACCTCCAGTGTTCACAGCCCGGTAAAGGGTCTGCCGGCACTTTGGCACCATCCGCTCCGCCGGGTCAACACTTTTGGACGGGAATTGCGGCGCCGTTCGGCCCAATGATCTCCGCCTTTTGTGGGAGATCGACCATCCCCCGGTCGGATTCCCCGCGGTGGTAGAGAGTGCTTCTATGGCTGCTATGTTGGAGCCGCGTATCAATTACGCACGCACAGCCGATGGCCTGAACATCGCCTACACCACCATTGGCGAAGGTGATGGCGTGCCGGTGATTGCGCTCCGGGCCCCCCAACTCAGCCACATCGGCCGCGAGTTCCACCTCCCCTTCGAAACCCAGATGCACGAGTTCGAGCGCATGGCGCGCGGCCGCATGGTCGTCCGCTTCGATACGCGCGGCTCCGGCCTTTCGGACCGCGATGTGGAAGACCTCTCGCTCGAAGCCCGCATCCGCGACATCGACGCCGTCGCCGACCGGCTCGGGCTAGAGCGGTTCGCCATCCACGCCAGCGTGCACGCTTGCATGTGGGCCATCGCCTACGCCGCCAGCCGCCCCGAGCGTGTCAGCCACGTCATCCTCCAGAACGCCTACACCCGTGGCGCCGACTACTGGGACCAGCCGGGCCGCGCCGCACTCGAACCCCTTGCCGCCATCGACTGGGTCACCTACACCGAAGCCTCGATGTCCCATGCCTTCGGCTGGATCCCCGGCGACATCCCCCGCGCGCTCGCCGCCCAAATGCGGGCCGCCATGTCGCCGAAGGACTTCCTCCGCTACCTCGCGCAGGACCGGGAAACCGACGTGACGGACCTGCTGCCCCAGGTGCGCTGCCCCGTGCTGGTCCACCACTTCCAGCTTTCGACGCTGACGACGCAGGACATGGCTATCCGGCTCGCGGGTTCGGTGCGCGATGGGCGGCTGAGCCTGCCGAAGACGCTCGGCGAGGCCATCCGCACCATGCGCGACTTCCTGGAAGAGGAGCAGCGGCGCCCGGCGCCGCGCCCCCACGAGCCAGCCATCGATGAAGGCCTCCGCATCTTCCTGGTAGCGAACGCGCAGGCCCGCCCCGGTGAAATCGAATCGGCCATCTCCGCCCACGGCGGCGCGGCCGTCGCTTCCATCGCCGGGTCATCCACCGGGCTCTTCCACTCCGCCCAGGCCGCGCTCACCTGCGCGAAGGAGCTCGCCGAGAGTGCGATCGCCCGCATCGGGCTGCACGCCGGCGAACCGAACGGCGCTCCCGGCAGCGAAGCCGACCAGGCGCTCGTGCTCGCGGTCCGCGCGGCCGTGAACGCGCTCCCCGGGCAGGTGGTGGTCTCGAACGTGGTGCGGGAGCTGGTCGCCGGCAAAGGCTTCTCCTTCGCCGAACTGCCGGAATCCCTGCACATCACCGCCGATGAGAGCCCCCGGCGGTTGTTCGCCCTTCGCTAACCATCTGGGCGATAATCGGCCTATGGCAGAGGACCCGATCGGCGCGGCGCTTGGCTCGCTTTCCACCTGGATCCCGGATGACACCCCGCCTGAAGGCCAGCGCGCGGCGCTCCACCGGCTGGTCGCCGCGATGCGCTCCATCAGCGAAGCGCTGATGGACATGGACGCATCCGAAGAAGACCTGCTCGCGGCCGCCGAGGCAACCGAGGCCTTCGCCACGCGCCTCGAATCCACGCGCAAAGGCCACCTCAGCTACGGATTCGCCGAGGCCGGCCCTTCCGGCAATGTCCGGGCGATGTTCGACCGCTCGCCGGTGATCGGCATGGGGAATCCGGTGGCCGCTCCGCTCAAGATGCGCGTCGAAGGCGACGAAGTGGTGGGTACGGCGGTCTTCGGCGCGCAGTACGAAGGCCCGCCCGGGCACGTCCACGGCGGCATCACCGCCTCCGCGTTCGATGAGGTGCTCGGCATGGCCCAGGCCCGCACCGGCAAGCCTGGCATGACGGGCACGCTCACCATCCGCTACCGCAAGCCCACGCCGCTCCACCGCGAAGTCACCTTCCGCGGCCGCGTGGACCGCATCGAAGGGCGCAAGATCTTCGCTTCGGGCACGCTCCACGCGGACGATGTCCTGTGCGCCGAAGCCGAGGGCGTCTTCATCTCGGTCGATTTCCAGCGCCTTCGCGACGGCCTGGGATCATAGGCACCGCGGCCCGCCGTGGCCGCGGGAGTCGAAGCCAAAGGATCGATCAATCTCAGCTCCCGCCTTCCATCACGCGCTTCAGCTGTTCCAAATCACCCTGCACGCGCGAATTCACCATTCGCCCGATGAGCCACCCGAACAGCCGGAACATCACTCCCTCACCGCCCTGGTTGCGGACACTCACCCTGGTACCCGTGCCCGCTTCTTCGAAGCGGTAGGTCACGACCATCGGGAACGGGCCCTCGATGGTTCGCATCGTGAATTCGTCTGCGGAAGCGGCCACCACTTCGGTGGTGTACGTCATCGAACGGCCCATCATCTTCGCCACGCGCCGCACGCGCGTGCCTTCACCAATCGGGTAGCCGGTCAGCAGGTCGCTCGAAGTCAGCGCGCGGATCCACGCAAGGTCGTGAGCGGGGTCGACAAGGTACTCGCGCACCTCGTCCACCGGCCGGTTGATGGTGACGGTTGCGGTGACATCGATGGCCATACGGGCGCCCCTCCGCGCGGTTAGAGGGCGTCATCATGCGTAAGGCCCGGCTTACAAAGTAAGAGTGATCGTCAGAACTTCACTACTTGCTCGGGAACAGCCCGTAACTTCCCGTGTACACGATCGGCTCGGAATCGAGCACCGGGTAGGCAGCGGTATCGGCCGTGGCCGGTTCGTTGGCCGTGGGCTGCTGGTCGCCCTGGTAGGCGACCGCGCCGATGACCGTGCTCCCGGCGACCAGTGCGCCGAGCGTGAGTGCT
Organism: uncultured Dehalococcoidia bacterium; assembly: GCA_937954195.1. Classification (GTDB taxonomy): domain Bacteria; phylum Chloroflexota; class Dehalococcoidia; order Tepidiformales; family Tepidiformaceae; genus Amarobacter. The sequence continues at coordinate 635 of CALFYR010000661.1, read as the reverse complement.
GCGATTCGGACCTTCAACTTGTTCATGGCATTTGCTTCCCGTGTTCTGTGCCACCAATCGTGGCGGTTCCGTGGGCGCGCTGTGTGTCGCCCGGTTCACACAAAACGGCCCGCTCCGCCCAAAGGAGGAGGAGCGGGCCGGCAGCCGGCGTTATCCAAACGCCAGGTTCGTCATTACGGCGAACATGACAGCCGCGCCGGCGACGGCGGCGGTGATGCAGATGGGTATTGAGCGGCTCATGCTGGAATCGCCCTTCCTGTGTGTTCTGCCGGTAAGACCGGCGGGAAGGCGCTTCCTTACAGGGGGATGTGTGATGGGGGCCACTGGCGAGCCGGGCGGTCGGCCCCGCCCGGCCTACCGTCGCTCCAGAGCCACCGGCAGCGACGTCACGCCGCGCATGATGAACGTCGGTACGCGCGGGAGCAGGCCGTCGGTCGTGCGTTCGAACCCGCGAGCACGCTTCAGCAACTCCTCGATCGCGACCTTCGCCTCCAACCGCGCGAGCGGTGCGCCAAGGCAGAAGTGGATGCCCATCCCGAACGCGAGGTGGCGGTTCGGTGTGCGCGTCACGTCGAAGCGCAGCGGGTCGGCGAACTGCGCCGGGTCGCGGTTCGCGGCCGCAAGCCACACCACCA
>CALFYR010000660.1 GCA_937954195.1 uncultured Dehalococcoidia bacterium | reverse complement strand
GCGCCGCGTTCCCACGCTTCGAGCGAACGTCGCTGAATCTCTTCGATTTCGAGGTTGTAGGGCATGCCGCGCAGGCTCTCGGTGAGCTTGCCTTTCGCGAAGGCGCAGAACTGGCACTTGTAGTAGCACACGTTCGTGTAGTTGATGTTCCGGTTGACCACGTAGGAGACCGTGTCGCCGTTCACCTGCTTTCGAAGCCGGTCGGCCGCCGCGCAAACCAGGTGGTAGTCATCCCCGCGCGCCTGAAAGAGCCGCACGATGTCTGTTGTGGTGAGTTCGGCTCCAGCCTCGGCGCGCTGGAGGATCTGGATGACGTCGCGGCTCGAGGTATCGATGCGGCGGCCCGGTTCGAGCTTCTGCGGGATGTCCGCGGCCGGTGGTTGAACATCGGCGTCGCCCGGCGACCATTCTTCCACCCGGGCGAAGCCGTCCGCGTCGATCGCTCGAATGACGGCGGTGGCCATGTTCGGGTCCTGCCAGCGAGTGGTGTCCATGGCGTGGGAGGGATAGACGGCGAGCCGCTCGGTCAGCACCTTGCCGCACTCAGCTGTCCGGTCGCGGAGCGCATCCAGGTGCGGCCATGGCGCCTCGGGGTTCACGTGGTCTGGAGTGACCGGGGAAACGCCGCCCCAGTCGTTGAGCCCGGCCGCGATGAGGCGGGGATAGTCGTCATAACTCAGGTTCGGTGGGGCCTGGATGTTCATCTCCGGGCCGAAGACGATGCGACAGACAGCGATAGTCCAGAGCAAATCATCGAGGTCTGGTTCCGGTGCATTGGCCATCTTCGTGTCGGCCTTGGCGCGGAAGTTCTGAACGATGATTTCCTGGATGTGGCCGAACTCCGCGTTCAGGGCGCGCAGCGCAAGGAACGATTCGATCCGCTCGCGGCGGGTTTCGCCGATGCCGATGAGGACGCCGGACGTGAACGGAACGCCGAGTTCGCCAGCATCGCGCATCGTTTGGAGGCGCGGCGCAGGATGCTTGTCCGGTGACCCGTAGTGGACCATCCCCTTCTGGTGCAGCCGGTCGGAGACGCTTTCGAGCATGATGCCCTGCGAAATCGAAACGCGTCGCAGTGCGGCGATCTCGTCCCGCGTCATCACGCCCGGGTTCGCGTGAGGAAGGAGACCTGTCTCCTTGAAGACGAGTTCAGCCATGGCCACGAGGTAGGCGATTGTGGTCGGGTAGCCCATTTCGTCGAGTTCCTGGCGTGCCACTTTGTAGCGAAGCTCGGGCTTGTCCCCGAGCGTGAAGAGCGCTTCTTTGCAGCCTGCCGCGGCCCCGGCCCTGGCGATCTCCAGGACTTGTTCCGGCGTCATGTAGGCGCGTCGCCCGGGTACGGGCGGCTTGGCGAACGTGCAGTAGTGGCACACGTCGCGGCACAGCTGTGTTAGCGGGATGAAGACCTTCCGCGAATAGGAAATGACGTTGCGGTGACCGCGGTCGCGAAGCTCGCCGGCGATGTCAAGGAGCGGCGCGAGTTCGTTCTCCTCCGCGAGTGCGAGGGATTCCTCGTCAGACGGCAGGTAGCCCTGCCGGGCGCGTTCGATGGTGTGTTGCGTGCTGGTGAGCATCACGCGGCCTCCTTGGCGCGCCTCCGCATTTGGAGTACAGTAAGTTCAAAATCTGAACCAACCCTCACGCGTTCGTAGCATAACGCAACTGAGGGAGGAGGTCACCCCCATGCCCAGGACCGTTCGCTGTCCTGTCGCGAACGCACTCGACCTTGTGGGGGACAAGTGGACCCTGCTCATCGTGCGCGACTTGCTGCGCGGCAACACGCGATTCTCGCAACTCCGTATGACCGTTGAAGGAATCCCGCCCGCAGTGCTGGCTGACCGTTTGAGGCTGCTGGAAGATGCGGGTGTTGTGGTGCGACGGCAATACTCCGAGCATCCCCCGCGGTCGGAGTACCTCCTGACGGGCAAGGGCCACGGACTTGGCGTTGTCGTCGGAGCGCTCGCCACCTGGAGCGAGAAGTACGCGGAGAGCGACCTGACCCTGGTTGATCACGAGTGCGGCCATGGCCTGAACGTGGTGTACCACTGTCCAACGTGCGAACGCAGGGCGCCGCGATCACGCGTTCGCATGGTGGGCCGGTAGGCTGGCCCCCGCGTTTGCGACGGGTTAGGCCGCAGAGATACACTAACCGTTCGATTACCAACCCCCCGGGGAGTCATTTGTGCACGTAATTGGGCTGACGGGTGGCATCGCCAGCGGCAAATCCACCGTGACCGCGTTTTTCCGCGACCGCGAGGTGCCCGTCATCGACGCGGACATCCTGGGGCACCGGACCTATGACCCCGGGACCGAAACCTTCGAAGCCGTTGTGAAGACCTTCGGTCCGGAGCTGGTTGCTGCCGACGGAACCATCGACCGAAAGGTGCTTGGCGCGAAAGTCTTCGGCAAACCCGACGAACTGAAGCGGCTCACCGACATCGTGTGGCCCGGCATCAGGAAGCTGGCGAGCGAACAACTCGCTGAATTCGAGACAGCCGGGAATAGCGTGGTCGTCCTTGAGGCGGCGGTCCTCTTCGAAGCCGGGTGGGAAGACCTTGTCCACGAAGTCTGGGTCGTGGTCGTGGAGCCGGAGCAGGCGATTAAGCGGCTTGCCGCGCGCAACGGGATGGATGAGGCGGCCGCCCGCGCACGCATTGATTCGCAGCTTTCGAACGCTGAGCGGACGGCACGCGCCGACGTGGTCATCGAGAACAACGGCACGCTGGAAGAGCTGAACGCTCATATCCAGGAAGCCTGGAACGCACTACAGGGGCGGCTGCAGGCCGCCGCCGGGAGGTAACGGATTGGCTGAGCAAGCGGTGAGCGAACCATCGGTCTACGCGGTTGAGGAGTACTCCGTCCAGGAAGAGCCGTACTACCTTCCGATCGCGGACGAAATCGAACTCTTTGAGACGGCGTACGAGCAGCGCATTCCGGTGCTCCTGAAGGGGCCTACCGGCGCCGGCAAGACGCGCTTCGTCGAGTACATGGCCTACCGGCTCGGGCGGCCGATGATGAAGGTCTCTTCGCAGACCGGTGAGGAAGCGGAGCATCGCATGCCGCTCATCACGGTCGCCTGCCACGAAGACCTGACCGCGAGCGACCTCGTTGGGCGCTACCTCCTGGATACGGACGGTACGAAGTGGGTTGATGGGCCACTCACCCGCGCCGTGAAGGTGGGAGCCATCTGCTACCTCGACGAAGTGGTTGAAGCCCGCAAAGACACCACCGTGCTCATT
>CALFYR010000659.1 GCA_937954195.1 uncultured Dehalococcoidia bacterium | reverse complement strand
GCTGGTTCGCCGTATCCGCTGGACCGCGAGATGGTCGCCAAAGAGCTTGGCTTCGAGGAAGTCTCGCGCAATAGCCTGGACGCCACCGCCGATCGCGACTTCGTGGCCGAGTTTTGCGCTGCATGCGCGATCACCCAGGTGCATCTTTCCCGTTTGGCCGAAGAAATCGTCCTCTGGGCGAGCGCGGAGTACGGGTTCGTGAAGCTCCCGGATGCGTTCGCGACCGGTTCGAGCATCATGCCGCAGAAGAAGAACGCCGACGTTGCCGAGCTGGCCCGCGGGCGGACCGGGCGCGTCTTCGGTGAACTCATCGGAATCCTGACGACCATGAAGGGCCTGCCGCTGGCCTACAACCGCGACCTCCAAGAAGACAAGGCGTACATCCTCGGGGCGGCCAACGTGGTGCTGCCGAGCCTGCGCATCTTCGCGGCCATGGTGCCGGGGCTCGAATTCCAGCTGGAGACCATGCGCCACGCGGCCGGGCAGGGTTTCTCGCTCGCCACCGACATCGCGGACTACCTGGTGAAGAAGGGGATGCCCTTCCGGGATGCCCACGGGGTGGTTGGCGCGCTGGTGCGCGAGGCGGAACACTCCGGCTGCGAACTGAACGAACTGCCCCTGGAAACCTACGTGGGGCTGAGCAACCTTTTCGAACGCGACGTGCTGGAGATCTGTGTGGATTCGGCGCTGGCGGATCGGGATGTGCCCGGCGGGACGGCTCCGCGGCAGGTCCGGATAGCAGCGGGCCAGCTCCGGGCCGCGATTGGTCAAGATAGGGTTTCAGAATAGCTGCAAGACTCGCCCTAACGTTCGCGTAAAGGTAGAGTATTTGGGTGTTCTCCGGCTTCTCAAGCAACTTCGGACACACCTTCCGGGCGCTGCAGTACCGTAACTTCCGGCTCCTCTGGTTCGGTCAGACCGGGCACTCCGCGACGCTATGGATGGACCAGGTCGCGCGGGCGGTGCTCATCCTTCAACTCACGGATTCGGCCCTCGTCCTGTCGCTGGTGATCGCTACGAGGTTGGTGCCGATTCTGCTGTTTGGGCTCCTCGCAGGCGCTATCGCCGACCGGTACGACAAGAAGCGGATCCTGATGTCGACCCAGATCGTCTCCCTTGGGTGCCACCTGTTCCTCGGGGTGGTGACGATCGCAGGCTTCGTCGAAATCTGGCATGTGTTCGCGACGGCGGCGGTGGCTGGCACTGCGATGGCCTTCAACCAGCCCGTCCGCCAATCGCTGATCCCCATGACGGTGCCGAAGGAAGACCTGATGAACGCCGTTGCGCTCAACTCGACGGCCCTCAGTTTCATGCGCATCGGCGGCGGCGCACTGGCCGGTGTATTGCTTATCCCGTTCAGCGTCGGCGGCGTGTACATCATCACGGCAGGCGTGTATTCGTTCGTGATCCTCACGACGGCGCTGATGCAGTTCTCGAACGTCAACCGCAAGAAGAAGTCCGAAGAGGGGATCTGGAGCGACCTGAAGGAAGGGTTCAGCTACATCGCGGGCAACTCGACGCTTGGGGTGGTGACGCTGCTTGCCCTCATCCTGTTCGTGTTCGGGTTCCCCTATCAGCAGGTTTTCGTCCCGTTGCTCGCCACGCGCACGCTCGATATGGGGGAATCGGGGGTAGGCTTCCTTGCTGGCGCGACTGGCGTGGGCGCGTTCCTCGGTTCGCTGTTCGTGGCGTGGAAGTCGAACATCGCCCGGCCCGGCCTGCAGCTCATGTTCAACATGTTGATCTTCGGCGGGGCGCTTGTGCTGCTTTCGTTGCAGGCGAACCTCATCGTGACGTGCGTACTGCTCGCGGTAGCCGGGAGCATGACGGTGACCTACATGGCGTTCACGAACGGCATCCTGCTCGAAAACAGCGATCCCGACATGCACGGGCGCGTGATGTCGCTGCTGAGCCTGGACCGCGGACTGATACCGGTCGGCGCGATCCTGGCGGGTGTGCTGGTGCAATCTCTTGGCGTGCGGCCCGGGCTATTCGCGCTGGGGACCACCATCGTTGGGCTGAGCGCACTGGTGTTGCTCATCTGGGGTAAGCGGCTGGCGGAGATACGTTCTGGTGGTGCGGTGCGGGGCCACATTCGCCGCGCCGATTCGGAGAAAGACGGACCCATGGAGCCTCAGCCGGCGGGTGGCCGGTAGCGGGCGTTCCTTTGACCGCGGGGCGCGCAAAACGTAGATTGAATTCGTTGCCCAGCGCGAGCGGCCGCGGGCGTGTGTCGGGGTGTAGCGCAGCCTGGTAGCGCACTTGTATGGGGTACAAGAGGTCCCGCGTTCGAATCGCGGCACCCCGACCAACCTTCTCAGTTACTCACTCGTTTCTCCTGGTTCAACTAGCTTCGTCGTCATGCCGCGAGCAGGCGTTCGATCGACCTGGTGCGGACGAATTCGGAGCGAATGAGCGCTTCGATGGTGAAGCCCAGGTCGGCGGCTTCGCAGAGGGAGTTGCAATAGGTCATCTTGAGCGACGTGCTGCTTGAGCGGCGCCAGTCGTACTTGATGTGGCAGCGGGTGCAGGTGCGGATGTTTGGCGTGGGGTTCGTGGGGTTCATGTCGGTCCTCCGGTGTGTGCTGGAGGCATGGTGCGACTCCGTGCGACCCACTCCTTGACGCGGCAGTGACGCCGGCCTGAACCGTGGCTGACAGTTCAGGCCACGCGCGTGGTGCGGTAGGATGCGCGGCCATGGTTCGTATCGTCATTGCGGGTGGGCTTTCGGCGCTCGCAACAGGGCTCTTCGTCGCCGCCATCCTCACGTCGGGAGTGACGAGTGCGCAGTCGCTTTCGGCGCTGGCGCTCGTCGTCATCGCGGACCTGAACTTCGTGTTCACGCTGATTGGCGAATCACGCCGGAAGGCGCGCGAGGCGGAGCGGGGCCCGGTTGAGAGGACTCCCCGCCGGGAGGAGCCTGCGAACAGTGGGCAAGAAGCCATCGAGCAACGAGCCGCGGCCCGGCTGATGACCACCATCGAAGCGGTGGCGGAATACCAGGAGACCGCTATCGCCGGCCGTTCGGCCGTCGATGTCGTGCTGCTCACGGCGGGTAAGAACAAGATCGCGGTGATTAAGGAGCTGCGCGAGTACCTTGGCGGAGGGCTGGCCGAGGCAAAGGACCTCGCGGACAGGGCGGGCAAAGAACCGGTACTGCTGGCGGCGAGCATGCCCATTGACCGGGCGAAGGCGTTTGCCGACGCACTCCATCGGGCCGGCGGCCGGGCACTTCTGCGTTAACCGCGGAGATCCGAAATGGCCCGCGAAGCGGGCCATCTCGGGACGTGTTCTGTTGGTGGCGGTTATTCGACCACGATGCGGCCGGTCATCTCGCCTTTATGGACACCGCACTGGTAGGCAATGCTGATGCCGGGCTGGTCCATCGTCCGCTGGAAGGTGCCGGATGTCTGTTGCTCACTCGTCTGGCCCTGCATCTGGATGGAGTGAGGGTTCGAGGTCCCTTCCCATTCCCAGACGATGATCGTGCCCTTTTTGACCGTAACCTCGGCAGGGTCGAAGGCGTTATCGGTGACCTTGATGGTGACGGTATCGGGAACCGGGGTAGGGGCCGCAGTGGGAGCGGCGTTCTGAATCGGGACGGTTGGCGTGTTGTCGCCTCCCCCATCTCCTCCGCCGCCGCAAGCCGCCGCCACCAGCCCGAGCCCAACAACAGCGCCAGCGAGAACTGGCCGCACCCCCATCCGTACCAGCTTCATGTGACCCCCTCCGAGTGCATGCATTGATGGCGGCGAATGCTAGCATCATGCGCGTCTATCGCAAGTGGTTAGTTCACAGGTCACAAGTTACTTAGGGAGCGACGGGGACTGGCCGCTTGACCAGTTCATTACGCTTCAAAATGGACGGTCACCGTCGATTGGTGGGGCAACTTCGCGATGTCGGCGAGAGCCCGAACCAATGTGCCCGGCCCTGAACCATCGAGGTTCGCGGTTCGCGTGACCCAACTCTCACGGACATCTGCCTCGTAGCGAAGACCGCCGCCGCGCGCGAATGTGATATTGGCATCGATATGGACGAGCCCGGGGACGGGTGATGCAAGAATCGAGATAGTGCCGGTGGCCGGAATGTCATCCAGCGCGAACGGCCCGGAGGGGTACGAGGTGGAGCGCGATTCGCGACGTTCGGCCGGTGCCGAGAGCACGAGCGGGCTTTCGATGGGGAATGAGTGAGGCTCCGTCTCTCCGAACAGAGGGGCCGCGCCGGGCGGCAAGTCTGCCGCATCGGAAATAGCGAACGTGGCGATATCACCCATGGTCTCTCCCCTTTACCACCGTAGAGTTCGTGCCACCCTCCGCGTTCGGACATGGTGAACTCGGGAACAACCGCGTGAACGCGAGAGAGTCCTACTCATGGCGGTGCCTCTGAACGAAGCGCCCAATCCGCTCGAGTGCACGCTCAATTTGTTCGTAGCCGCTGGCGTAACAGGCGCGCACGTACCCCTCGCCGCAGGCCCCGAACGCGCTGCCCGGGACGACGGCGACGCGCTCCTCCTGGAGGAGAAGCTCGCTGAACGTGACGCTATCCAATCCGGTGGCATGCACTTCGGGGAAAGCATAGAACGCGCCGCGTGGTTCAAAGGTTGAGAGTCCGATCGCGCGGAAGCCATCGACGATGAGCCGCCGGCGGCGGTCGTATTCGGCCACCATTTCGGCGATAAACGCTTCACCGTGGTCAAGCGCGGCGATGGCCGCGTACTGAGAGGCCGTGGGGGCCGACATCATCACGTATTGGTGGACTTTCATCACCGCTTCGGCGAGCGGTCCCGGCGCGGCGACCCAACCGAGGCGCCAGCCAGTCATCGCGTACGCCTTGCTGAACCCGCCGAGCAGCACGGTGCGGCCCTGCGTCCCCGGCAGCGAGGCGAAGCAGGTGTGCTCACCCACGTAGGTCATGCGGTCGTACAGCTCGTCGCTGATGACGGCGAGATCGTGCTTTGCCGCAACCTCGGCTATGCCGAGCAGGTCCTCGCGTCCCATCGTGGCGCCGGTGGGGTTGGACGGGTACCCGAGCAGGATGGCGCGGGTGCGGGACGTGACCGCGGCTTCCACATCCGAAGCGAGCAGGCGGAAGTCGTTTGAGCCATATGTCGGTACCGGGACGAAGGTCCCTCCGGCCATCACGGTTGCGGGCAGGTAGGCAACGTAGCAGGGGTCGGCGCAGAGCACTTCGTCGCCGGGATCGAGCAGGGCGCGAAGCGCGATGTCGAAGGCTTCGCTCGAACCAGAGGTGATGATGATTTCGTTCCTGGGGTCGTAGCGGACGCCGTACAGGCGGAAGAGGTGGTCGCTCAGTTTTTCGCGGAGTTCAGGGAGACCGTAGTTGGAGGTGTAGTGGGTGTCGCCGCGTTCGATGCTTTCGATGGCGGCGCGGCGGAGCGGCTCGGGGGTTACATAGTGCGGTTCGCCGACAACCAGCGAAATGACATCGTCGATCGTGCTAAGC
>CALFYR010000658.1 GCA_937954195.1 uncultured Dehalococcoidia bacterium | reverse complement strand
CACCTTCAGCGTCATGCCAGTAATGAGCTTCCCCCTCGGCGCCATCGCCGACGCCGTCGGCGCTCGCGAAACCTTCGTTGCCCAGGGAGCCATCGTCCTCGGCATGATGGCCTTCGTCGCGCTCATCAACGGGCGCTACACCTTCGGCCGCACCCACGAACACCACGAACCCGAACAAGTCGACGGCCACCTTGCCCCCGTCGGCCCCCCGCGCTCCGCCGCGCCCTCCGGCGGCGACTAGCGACCACTGCGCCGGTGGAACCGCGACCGGCAAGGGAGCGGAGCGTGATTGGACCATGCCGCATGCCAGCAACCCCGGTACGCTCGTCAAACGATGTCCACGAATACCGCCACCATCGAACGATACTTCGACGGCTTTCGCCGCTCCGACCATGCAATGATCCTCGCCTGCCTCACCGATGACGTCGAATGGGTCATCCCGGGGATGGTCCACCTTCACGGCAAGCAAGCGTTCGACGGCGAAATCGAGAACCCCGCCTTCAAGGGCAGCCCCACGCTCACGAATACGCGCATAGTCGAAGGGGACAACGTCGTCTTCGTCGAAGGCGCCGTCGAAGGCATGCGCGCCGACGACACGAGCTTCCGGGCCGTCTACTGCGACGTGTTCGACATGCGCGACGGTCTCATCCGCCGCCTCACGTCCTACCTCATGCAACTCCCGACCTGACCCACGGCTCGGGCCTCGGGTCCCCAAACTACCCCGCGTAACTCTCCATCGCCGCGTCCGTGAAGTCCGCGTTCGAATACACGCGCTGCACGTCTTCCAGGTCTTCCAGCGCCTCAATCAGCCGCAGCGCCTGGTGCTGGCCCTTCTCGTCCAACTCCACCGTCACCTTCGGCACCATCGCAAAGTCGGCGTTCTCAATCTCCAGCCCCGCCGATTCGAGCGCCTTCCGCACTTCCTCCAGCGCCGAAGGTTCCGTCTTCACTTCGACCACCTCGCCCTGGACTTCCACATCCTCCGCACCTGCGTCGATCGCCTGGAGCGCAAGCTCCTCCGGGTCGGAGCCGTTCACCGGCACGGTAATCAGGCCCTTCGCTTCGAATTGCCACGCCACCGAACCGTTCTCGCCCAGGTTCCCGCCCGCCCGGCTGAACTGGTGCCTGATCTCCGCCACCGTCCGGTTGCGGTTGTCCGTGAGCACCGAAAGCAACATCGCGGTGCCGCCGGGCCCGTACCCTTCGTACGTGATTTCCTCGAGGTTTTCCTCGCCTCCACCGCCGGTCGCCTTCGAAATGGCCCGCTCGATGTTGTCGTTCGGCATGTTCGCTGCCTTCGCGCGCTGTATCGCCAGCCGAAGCTTGAAGTTCATGCCGGGGTCGCCGCCGCCCTGCTTTGCCGCCTGGATAATCTCCCGGCTCAGCTTCGTAAACAGCGCGCCGCGCTTGGCGTCGGTCGCGCCCTTCGCCCGCTTGATAGTCGCCCATTTGGAATGTCCGGACATGGCAGTGCCCCGTTCGATAGATGACGTGTTGTGCCTTCGAGTTTACCGATGCGGTGCGGTAACGGGGAACTGAATCAGCCGTTCATACCATGCACCATCGGCCGGTAACCGGCCGCGAACGTCCGCACCACCGATTCCGGCGTCAGCACCGTCACCTCACCCGCCGGGAGCCGCCGGAAGTCGTTGTACCCGCCAAACGACCAGCGCCGTAGCGCCCGGTCCCACACCAGGAACACGTCGCCATCCCACTCCACGAAGGTCCCGCTCGGCAACGCCGCGGCATCCGTCCGCCAGGTCCGCTGGCTACGCGTCCCCGCAAAGATCCGCTCTTCCTGCAGCTGCCGGTCAATCTCGCTCACCGTGGGCAAAATGTAACCATCGGGGCGGTTCGCCTTCACCCAGAGCTCAGTGAATCGCCGGAAATCCGCCCGCCGGCATTCGGCGCACGGCCGGTGCCCCGCCGCGAACGCCGTCGCCTCGTCCAGGAAGAACAGCTCCGTGTACTTCCCCGGCGACATCACCTCGCGGTGCCGTCCCTTGAACTCCAGAACACACGTGATCCACCGCTCATTCGTCCACGGCCGTCCGCGACGCAGGCGTTTCTCATCGGTGTGCATGTTGCCGCCGCGGTTGCCCATCATCGTGCCGCGGTCCGGCACGGCCAGAATCTGCCCGAAGGGAGTTACGCGGTTCTGGAGTGTCATCGCTATACCGACTTCACACCGTCAACGATGATCCCGGCCGCCAGTAACACGAGCACACCCCCGCTGATACGAGCGAGCGCATCAGCCGCAATCCAGTACCTGCCCAGGGCCACCGCTCCCGCCGCCGCCGACACCACCACCGCAATTGCCGCCGCTCCGAGCGACATCCCGATGCTCTCGTTCGCGCTGAACGAAATCGCCGCCACCACGCCCGGCGGGCAAACAAGCAGCGGGGCCGCCAACGGAAACGCGCCCGGCCACGTGTCGCTCCACAGGTCCCTGAACTCACGCCCGGCCGAAGCAATCGCCAGTCCACCCCCAACGGCAAGCAGCGTGCCAGCCGCCACCTGCGCGGTCTCCGGCTCGATGGCAAGCACCTCGAGGATCCCGTCGGCTCCGACGGCCAGCAGCAGGTAAACGGCCACAGCGATAGCAGCCCCCAGGCCCGCCTGCCCCAAAGGCACCACCCGGTCCCGCAGTACGTTTGCCACCAGCGCCGGGTTCACCGCCAGCACGAAAATCAGCGCGATTCGCAGGAAGTCACTCACTCGGCGTTCCTCGCATCGATGATTGGCGCCGCGTACAGCAGCCCCGAAAGCGCATGTTGTTGGTCATCCATCCGCGTTATCCCTTCGTCGAACCATCCGCCCTCGGCGCGGATGGGCACTGGTGCTCCAGCCGCGTCTTCGGCCGTCCATTGCCGCTCAACAAGCATCCCGGCCGCGCACTCGATCCGTTCCGCCAGGTCGTCCTCCAGGTCCGCCATCCTCGGGTCCACCGTCGCCAGGTGGTGCAAGGCCTGCATCCCTTCGACCCACGTGCCCATGCCGGCCGCGCGCGCCGTGGGCCCGTGCAACCGCTTCGACCATCCCCCGAAGTCCCGTTGCGATTCCGCGCGAACCAACAACCCGAAGCGCCCGGCAAGGCTCCGCGCGTACGTGATGTGGTGGTCTTCGAGCCCCCAATCCGCCATTTCGCCCAGCCCGTACGAAGCCCACTGGTCGGCCCAGGGCGGGAAGTCCAGCTCCTCGTAATCATCCCGCTCCAGGGCAAGGTAGTCGGCCGTTTTCCACGCCGGCTCGTCCCACCCCTCGCCCGGGAACAGCCGGTGCATGAGCGTCAGCGTCCAGAACGCCTCGCCCGTTGCGTACAGCGAACGCTCGCCCGCTACCGGCTGCTGTGCGTTCCGGTCCCACCGGTTCAAAAACGCACCATCCTCCAGCTGCAACACCAGCAGCCCCCGGGCCAGCTGCTTCATCGTTTCGTCGTATTGCGTGTCATCGGTCGCCAGGCGCCGGTGAATCAGCGACGCCAACATCAACGAACTCGACCCGAGCCGCACGCTACGGTCGGCCGGGTCCTCCAGCGCCACCCAGTCGTCGTGCTCGTACAGGTTATCGAGCATCCACTCCAGGCCGCGATCCGCCGCCGGCATCACGCTCAGGTCGCCCTCCGCCGCTAGCTGATAGAGAGACATCGTCACACCCGCATGGCGGACGACGTTGTAGCCTGGCACGTCCTCGCCGGATTCGACGTTATGTTCGTAGACGTATCCGCCGTCCGCCAGCTGGTTGTTCTCGATCCATGCCGCCCCCGCCCGCGCCGCCATCAACGCCTGGTCCCCGGTCACCGGGGGGCACACGTTCGGCGCGGCCACGGTTAGCCGCAGCGCCGCCATCGCCACCAGCCACACGCCTATCGAAAGAAAGAGCCCCCGTCGCACGCGGCGAAAGCATACGGCATGTGCCGCTCAGGTCACCCCTCGTCCTCTTCCCCCACGGCCCCCGCGGAAGCCCGGGCGATGGCGTCCATCGCCGGGAAGAGCCGCCACCCGGGCTCACTGAGCGAATACACCGCCGCCGGCGGATAGCCATCCTCCACCACCCGGTCCACGAGCCCGGTCCCCTGCAGGTCCTTCAGCGCGAGCGCCAACGCCCTCGCGGTTATCCCCGGCAGCATTCCCTTAAGCTCGTTGTAGCGGCTCCCGCCTCGCCCAATCGCGATGAGCACCAGCATCGGCCATTTGCGCAACGCCAGGTTCAGCAACCCATCGACGTCGGCTTCGTTCACGGCGTGGACCGCGGCGATGCACGCCGCGCCCACCTCTCGTCCGATCGGTGTGAGATCCCACGTCGGCCGCGCGCCGGCCACCCGCGTGATCACGCCGTTCTCTTCCATCCGCTCCATCGTCCCCGCCAGGGTGTCACGGCTCGCTGCGAGTTCCTTCGCCAGTTGTGCAAACGTCTTGGGCCCGTCGCGGTACAGGTGCGCCGTAATGGGCACCGACCAGCGATGGTGAAAAAGCCGTATCGCGGGCTCCAATGGTGTCATCTTCCCCTTGACGACCTTATACACCTGCTATACTTTCCCTACAACGCAGCCGGGATGCAGCCCGAACTCTACCGGGTCACTGGCTTAGATACCCACGCGGAAGGACCGAACACCATGGCCATCTCCATCAAGCCCGAACTCACCATCTCCATCGCCGTCAGGGATTGGAACGCCGCCCGTGCCTGGTACACCGAAAAGCTCGGTCTCCAGGAGCTCTGGAACACCGAAGAAGGCGGCTGGGCCGAGTTCCCCGTCCCCGGCACCAACACCACGCTGGGGCTCGCCCGCCTCGGCGAAGGCGACACCCCTCCCGGCCCCGGCGGCGTGAACATCACCTTCGGCGTCGAAGACATTGCGGCCGCCCGCGCGGAACTCGAATCCCAGGGCGTGCAGTTCCTCGGCCCCACCGATGAACTCCCCGGCATGGTCCGCCTCGCCACCTTCCAGGATCCGGACGGCAACGTCATGCTTCTCGCGCAGAGCCTTGCGGGCTAAGTCGTTTCACCCAGGCTGGATAGGCCGAATCGAGCAACAAAATGGTTGCATATTATCCGGACGAGCCCGTAAGCTCAGTCCCTCGCAGATCACCTCCGGAGAATCACATGCCTGAAACCGTCGGTCTTCTTGTCGGGACCAAGAAAGGTCTCTTCGTCGCCACGAGCGACCCCGCCCGAAAGTCCTGGGACATCAACGGCCCCTACTGCGAGTCCTGGCCGATCACCCACGCCGCGTACGACCCGAAGCATGGCGCAATCCTCGCCGGCGGTGGCGATGCCTGGTACGGCCCCGCGGTCTGGCGCTCCACCGACCTCGGCAAGACGTGGACGCACTCCAGCGAAGGCCTCTCCTACGGCGAAGGCGAGGACCCGGTGACCAACGTTTGGGTCGTCCACGCCGCGCACGGCGTCGTCTATGCCGGCGTCGAGCCCGCAGGGCTCTTCAAGAGCGAAGACGGTGGCCTCACCTGGTCCCACGTGAAAGGCCTCCGAGACCATCCTTCCCGCCCCACGTGGATGCCCGGTGGTGGCGGCCTCATTCTCCACACCATTGCCGTTCATCCGAAGGACCCGAACCGCATCTGGGTCGGCATCAGCGCGGTCGGCATGTTCGAGACCACCGACGGAGGCGCAACCTGGACCCCGCGCAACACGGGGATCCCGGCAGCTGGCCCGGACG
>CALFYR010000657.1 GCA_937954195.1 uncultured Dehalococcoidia bacterium | reverse complement strand
TGGCTGCTCTCGTCTCCGAGGTCCGCGTCGGCCTGGAGTTGCTCGACCAGCACATCCTTGTTGAACACGTACACGCCCATCGATGCCCACGCGCCTTTGGGATCCTTCGGTTTCTCCCAGAAGTTCGTGATCCGCCCGTTCTGGTCCAGGTCCAGGATGCCGAAACGGTGAGCATCCTCTTTCGGCACCGAATACACCGCCACCGTCGCATCGGCCGCCTGGCTGCGGTGGTACGCCACCATGTTCCGGTACGAAGTCAGGTAGATGTGGTCCCCGGCGAGGATAAGCACCTCGCGCGCCCGCGACTCTTCAATGACATAAAGGTTCTGGTAGACGGCGTCCGCCGTGCCCGAATACCAGTCGCTATCCGCCCGTCCCAGGTACGGCTGCAGCATCTGGATGCCGCCATCCGGCTGGTCGAATCCCCACGGCCGGCCCGCCCCAATATGGTTCGTCAGCGAACGTGGCCGGTACTGCGTCAGCACGGCCAGCTTGGTGATGCTGCTGTTCGCGCAATTGCTCAAAACAAAATCGACGATCCGGTAGTGCCCGCCAAACACCACCGCCGGCTTGGCGCGCTGCTCGGAGAGGATCGAGAGCCGGTCCCCCTGGCCTCCCGCGAGAATCATCGCCAGCACGTTATTCATCCGCGCCCCCTTTCGTTAGGGCGCATTCTACGCACGAAGGCGGCCCGCCGGTTATCGGCGCGCCGCCTTGCGTGGTTGGAGCTGTAGGGTGGCTAGCTTGCCTTCTGCAGCACCGCCGCCTCCGATTGAAGGACCATGGCAAACGCGCAGTCGCGGCAGATTACTGTCGCATAACGGCTGCGCCGTCCACCAACTGGTTCGACATCGGCTACAACGAGCCGCGAGTGCGCCCGGGTAATCCGGTTACACAAAGGACAAGGACCACTAAAGCTTCGAGACATCTCCCTACCTCAAAGCCCCGCCACAGCTATCGTGCCCGAGACCCTCCGCCGCTGGTATTGGCGTCTCCCCCATAAGCACCGCGCTTCTCGCCTACGCGTTTCCCCTAACCCTGCGTGAAGTCCGCCCCGGTGATCGCGATCTCCTCTACACGCAGCCGCCGGCCCTTGCACTCGCCTCGCAATCGGTTCCAACCGGCTTCCCGCTGCCGCACACGCCGATAGCCTGAAGGTGCGCCCTAACAGGAGGTAACGCATGGCTACGGTCCAGGAATTCATGACCGCCAATGCGGTCAGTATCGAAGCGTCTCAGCCCATCACCGAAGCAGCCCGGCTCATGAAGGACCACGATATCGGCCTGCTCCCGGTCACCAGCGGCGGCGCCCTCGTTGGCGTCCTTACCGACCGCGACATCGTCATCCGGGCCATCGCCGATGGCGCGAACGAGGCCACCGTCGGCGACATTGTGACCGCGAACCCCGTCATCGTTTCGCCCTCGGATAGCGAAGACGAGGCCGTCGGTCTCATGTCACGCCACGATGTCCGCCGTCTCCCCGTCGCCGAGCAGGGCACCCTGGTCGGCATGGTCTCGGTCGGGGACATTGCCACACGGGCCGGTTCGCAGCTCGCGGGCACGGTCATGAAGAACACGGGCCCGCTCGACCGGCCGGTCGCGCGAAATGGCACCAGCGGCGGGAGGAAGCCCGAAGCCGAACCGACGCCCGAACAACCGCGGCGCACGCTGCAATCCGCCGCCGAACACGGGGCCACCGAAGTGGAGCACCTGGCATGAGGCCGCTCCGCTGGGCGGCCGCAGGTGGGTTCATCGCGTTTGGTGCCGCCGCGCTCGCATGCTCCGAAAACGCCGGCGAATCGGTGATCCCCGATCAGGCCACGGCCGCGGCAGGTGGCACCATCATCATCGAAGCCCGCGACTTCTCATTCGTCCCGGACCGCGCGGAGTCTCAGGACACCACCGTCACCATCGAACTGCGAAACACCGGCGCCGAACACCACTCGCTCACCGTCTACGAAAGCGACGACTACACCGAACCGGTCGAAGACGCGGTCATCGAGTCACTCGCCGCCGGCGAGACCGCCACCGTCTCCTTCGATGTTCCCGAAGGAGCCACGACCCTCAACTTCCGGTGCGAGATCCATCCGGACCGTATGAACGGCGAACTGGCCGTTGGCGGCTCGCCAACAGGTGATGACGATTCCCCCACGGCCGGTGCGACTACCGGCGCAACTCCCGAGGAGGAGGACTGACCCCATGTGTATCAGCTGCGGATGCGGTAACTACGAAGACGCCCATGGCGACGAACGAAACATCACCGTCGCCACCCTGCAGCGTGCCGCCGCCGCATCCAACCTCACGCTCGAGCAGGTCGTCGGCAACATGCGCGAAGGTGCGCAATCCATGGAACACGGCGAAATCCCGGATCACCACGCCGCCGGCCAGGCGGTCAAAGAACGGCTGCGGCCCGATGAGCGGAGTTGAATTCGGGCGGGCCTATGTGCCCGCCCCCACAACGTCAGGGTGATGTATTCGGCACCTGTACCGGGCGATATCGCTGCGCAGGCAGATCAGTGTCACACGCATATCGATGTTAAAAATGGCATCCTTCGCCAGGTATACCCGTTCCGTCGTCGAATCAATCTGGATTTCAAAGCAACAGGGGCGAATGTTGCGAATGGTTCCCAGGCGCCGGTCATCCAAAGCCAGCACCACCATTCCTGCTTCAATGCGGTTCATAATTCCACGCTATACCCCCAAATACGAAATGCCAACCCGCGAATGTGAAGATTCCCCACGCGCAGGATCGTTACCTTTTCGATAGCCAAACGCGCCTTCGTTGGAATTCCCCGGCCCCGGGCCCGTCGTTCATGCTCCGAACGTGGTCACTGCTGCCGAACTCACCTGGACAACCGATGAAGCACCCGGCCTCGGCCGCCAGCGGCGCGGCAAGGGCTTCTCATACCTCGATCAAGACGCCCGGCCAATCTCCGACCCTGCCGCGCTCGAACGCATCCGCGCCCTCGCCATTCCCCCTGCCTGGACCTCAGTCTGGATATCACCCGACCCGTGCAGCCATATCCAGGCGACCGGCCGCGATGGCCGCGGCCGCAAGCAATACATCTACCACCCCGAATGGCGTGCCATCCGGGATGCCACCAAGTTCCACCGCATGCTCGCATTCGGTCGAGCCCTCCCGCGTATCCGCCGCCGGGTGCAGTCCGACCTTGCCCGGCGCGCTCTGGACCACCGCAGGGTCGTCGCCGGTGTCGTCCGTCTGCTGGACCTCGCCGCCGTCCGGGTTGGGAACGAGCAATACGCTATCGAGAACAAGAGCTTCGGCCTCACCACGCTTCGCTGCCGGCACGTCTCTGTCCTCGGCGAATCCGTCCGACTCTCCTTCAACGGCAAAGGCGGCAAGAAGCACTCCATCGAGGTTTGCGACCGCCGCGTCGCCCGCGTCATCCGCGATTGCTCCGAACTCCCCGGCCAGGTCCTCTTTCAGTATCTCGATGGCGGCGGCCGCGACCGCATCCGCAGCCAGGATGTGAACGCCTACCTCCGCGAAGCCGCGGCCGGCGAGTTCACCGCCAAGGACTTCCGCACCTGGACTGCGTCCGTCGTCGCCGCCTCGCTCCTTGCCTGCGAACCCGTTCCGGCCTCGAAGACCGCCGCCACGCGTACGGAGAACCGCATCGCCGACCTCGTCGCCGAGCGCCTCGGAAATACGCGAAGCATCTGCAAGCAGTGCTACATCTCGCCCGCGGTCTTCGATGCATTCCGCCAGGGAACCCTGCAGGAGGCATGGCGCCGCAACCGGGCTCGCTGGCGCCGTACGGCCAACCCCGAAGAACGCCTGCTTCTCTGGGTCTTGAAACAGTCCGATAGCGCCCCACGCTCAGACGCCGAAGGAGGCTCCCCATGAAATGGCTCGATTCGACCGTTACCCGCGTCCAGGAACTGCTCCAGCGGAAGCCTGAGGATTCCGAGACCGACATCTACGTTTGGAGCGATGGCTCCGTCACCGGCCCCAAAGACAACGACTCGCAGGTCTCGGGCCTGCGCGTAGTCTCGGTCTTCACTCCCGGCGAACACGCCACCGATGCCCAGGTCCGCCAATCCATCGAACAGGGCATGGAGTCCGCCGAAGAAGCGGCCGAAGACGACCCCCACACCCAGACCTAGCGGTTCGGCACTCCCGCCGCCGTATACTTCCACCATGAGGACCGTCCGGCTCGGGCTCGCGCAGATCAACACCACCGTCGGCGACATCGATGGCAACATCGCCCTCATCGAAGCGGGGGTCGAAGATGCCCGCCGCAACGGCTGCCAGGTCGTCGCGTTTCCCGAACTCGCCGTGACTGGCTACCCGCCCGAAGACCTGGTCCTTCGCCGCGCCTTCTGTGAAGCCTCCCGCGATGCCGTCGCCACCCTTGCGGGCCAAACGCACGGCATCATCGCCATCGTCGGCTTTGTCGATTGGGAGCGCGGCGATCCGTACAACGCCGCCGCTATCTTCGCCGATGGCGCCTGGGTCGATACCTACCACAAGCGCCGCCTCCCCAACTACGGCGTGTTCGATGAGGAGCGCTACTTCGCTGCCGGGACTCGCGTGCCAGTCTACACCGCCGGCGAATTCACCTTCGGCGTCAGCATTTGCGAAGACATCTGGTTCCCCGGGGCGCCGCTCGATGTCATGGCCCTCGGCGGCGCCGAACTCTGTATCAACATCAACGCTTCGCCATACCACCGCGGCAAGGCCCGCGACCGCGAACGCATGATCGCTACCCGCGCCGCCGACAACCTCATCGCCATTGCCTACCTCAACCAGGTCGGCGGCCAGGATGAGCTGGTTTTCGATGGCGCATCCATGGTCGCCAACGCCGAAGGTAAGGTCGTCGCACGCGGAGCCCAATTCTCCAGCGAACTCGTCGTCGTCGATGTCGATCTCGACGAAGTCGCTCAGCAGCGCCTCCACGACCCCCGGCGCCGCGCGGAGCTGCGCGACCGCGATTGGCGGTCCGGCGCCGAATACGTCGATACCGGCTGGGACGCCGACCCCGGCGCGACTCACACGGTGGAAAAGGCCCCGCTCGCCGTGCCAAAGGTCGGCCTTCTCGGCGAAGAAGGCGAGGTCTGGCAGGCCCTCGTCCTCGGTACGCGCGATTACCTCCGCAAGACCGGTTTCAAGAAGGCGCTCGTCTCGGTCTCAGGGGGCATCGATTCCGCCCTCGTCACCGCTATCGCCGTCGACGCCATCGGGGCCGAGAACGTGACAACCGTCTCCCTGCCCAGCCGCTATTCCAGCCAACACTCCCAGGATGATGCGCGCGCCCTTGCTGAGAACCTCGGGGCCGCCTTCTTCACTATCCCCATCGAGCCAGCTCACGCCGCGATGCTCGACATGCTCGCCGACGCCTTCGAAGGGGGCGATCCCGGCACTGCCGAGGAGAACCTCCAGGCCCGTCAGCGCGGCAACGTGATGATGACCCTCTCGAACAAGTTCGGGTCCATCCTGCTCTCCTGCGGCAACAAGAGCGAAATGGCCACCGGCTACGCCACCCTTTACGGCGATATGGCTGGCGGCTTCGCCGTCATCAAGGATGTACCGAAGACGCTCGTCTACCGCCTGGCGCGCTGGCGAAACGAAACCGCCGGCCGCGAACTCATCCCCTGGAACACCATCGAAAAGCCACCCAGCGCCGAACTCAAACCTGGCCAGCTCGACCAGGACAGCCTGCCGCCATACGACATCCTCGACCCCATCCTCGAGGCCTACGTCGAAGACGACCGCACCGTCCCCGAAATCGTCGCCATGGGTTACGACGAACCGACCGTCCGCCGCGTCGTCGGCCTCGTCGACCGCAACGAATACAAGCGCCGCCAGGCCGCCCCCGGGATCAAGATCACCCCCCGGGCCTTCGGCCGCGACCGCCGCCTCCCGCTCGCCGCCAAAGTCCGGCAGTAGGTACCCCCAACCCACGCGCGAATCCGAGGCCCGCCAGGGATGGCGGGCATGGCCCCCCCCCACCAAATTCGCAGCACGATCAGAGGCGCGCACGCCAGTAAGCGCTACACCGCCCGCACCCCCACAGTCTTCCGGAGAAGCTGCGATCCATGCCTCGCCACGTATACGTACGCTTACACGTATACTGCGATCATGCAGAGAAAACTGACCATCACGGTTACCGAGGAGGTCTACGATGGACTCCATCGCGTCGTCGGGCGCGGGCACATTAGCGGATTCATCGAAGAGCTCGTTCGTCCTCATGTCGTCGTTGACGAGATCGAGCAGTCGTTTCGTGAACTTGCTGCCTACGAGGCGGAAAACGGTGCCGACAAGGAAGCGCTCGAATGGTCCGAAGCCCTGATCGGTGACGTTGCCGATGAACCGAGGTGATGTGTACTGGGTCGAATTCGGGCCCGGCCAGGGTGGCGAAATCCAGAAGCGCCGTCCGGCCATCATTGTTACCTCCGACCGAGCGCTTCCTCACCTGAACCGTCTCGAGGTCATCCCGCTCACGTCAAATACCAGCCGGCTTTTTGCTGGGGAAGCCATCGTTTCCGTTGATGGCCGGGAATCCAAAGCGCTCGCAACGCAGCTCACAACGATCGCGAAGGAACGCCTGCGCGATCAACTCGGTGCGCTTTCAGCTGGTGACCTCGCGCGCGTAGAATCCGCGGTCAAAGTCATCCTCGATCTTCGATAGGCGGTTCCATGCCCACCTCCAACTCATGCGTCAAAACCGGCCAGGGCTCGGTGGCCATGCAGGCCGTCCCCTTCCCCGATACCCCCGGCCCCGGCCAGGCCGTCATCAAAACCACCCTCGCCACCATCTGCGGCAGCGATATCCACATCGTCGACCACATGCCCGTGCCTCCCGGCCTCCCCATGGGCCACGAAGCCGTCGGTGTCGTCCACGCAATCGGGGATGGCGTCACCGCCTTCAAGCCCGGCGACCGCGTCGTGGTGAGCTGCTTCCAGTCCTGTGGCACCTGCCGCAACTGCCAGGTCGGCGACCTCCAGCTCTGCCTCACCTTCCGCCCGAGCAACCTCGTCTTCGGCGGCCAGGGCGAGTACTTCCTTATCAATGGCGCCCAGGCCTCCATGGCCAAAATCCCGGACAACCTGGAAGACGAGCAGGTCATTTTCGCCACCGACATCATGTCGACCGGCTTCGCGGCCATCGAACGCGCCGAAATCAAGCCCGGCGATTCGGTCGCCATCTTCGCCCAGGGGCCCGTTGGCCTTTGCGCTACCGCCGGCGCACGCACCTACGGCGCTGGCCTCATCATCGGCGTCGAATCCATTCCCGAGCGCGTCGCCATGGCAAAGCGCCTCGGCGCCGATATCGTCGTCGACCCGAAGGACGCCGTGAGCGAAATCATGCGTCTTACCGGCGGGCAGGGTGTCGATATTTCCGTCGAGGCGCTCGGCCAGCAGGTCACCTTCGAGAACGCCTGCCAGTCGGTCCGCAGCGGCGGCACGATCAGTTCTGTCGGCGTCTACTCCGAGTTCTCCGAACTCAAGATGCCCACCGGCAACTCGTTCATGCACCGCAAGCTCATTACCACGCTCTGCCCGGTCGGCACGGCCCGCCTCGAACGCATGATGGCGCTCGTCGCCACCAACAAGGTGGACCTCCGCCCGCTCCTTACCCACAACATGAAGATCGCGGAAACCCCGGCCGGCTACGACCTCTTCCGCAAGCGCGACGGCGGCGTCCTCAAAATCGGCCTCCGCCCATAGGTCGACCGCACCATCAGAACCGCGACCGGCAGGAAGCGGCGCGTCGAACCCACCGAAGCGGCTCGCGTCGCACCACGCCCACGGGAACCGCGACCGCAAGGGAGCGCAGCGTGATTGACTCCGATGGTCCCGCGTGAGCCTCTCAACGGCTGACGGCTGACGGCTGACGGCTGACGGCTGACGGCTGACGGCTGACGGCT
>CALFYR010000656.1 GCA_937954195.1 uncultured Dehalococcoidia bacterium | reverse complement strand
TGGCACAGCGTCGCCACCAGCCTGCCGCCACACCTAACGAACCATTTGGATACTCCTCCGAGGTTGTAAGACACAGGGCCCGCGTGTGCGCTGCGGGACAGAGCAAAGCTATCACCGCTCCGGGATTGGGCAAGCCGCACCCGCGGAATTTGTGGCAAATGCAACGCCGGGCGAGCGTCGTTCGGGGGGCGGCTGGGCTTTCGGGCGACTGGGTGTGAACATGGGCAAGAAGCGCACCCGGCCCTTGCGCGGCTCAATCTCGGCAGCGGCGGCGCGGCAGGACCATCGCACCGGCACCGAGCGCGGCCACTGTTCCCGGGGCGGGAACAGCGGTCAGGTCGGCGACGACCAGTGAGGACCCGATCTCGAAGCGCGAGGAAAAGTCGGAGATGGGAGTGCCCTGGCCCACCGGCACGGGGGTGGTGACATCGACCAGGCTCGCGGGAGCGTTCCCGCGGTTGTTCATCCGGACCGCGAAGAGATACCCCGATGACAACGGAAGGGGTGTCTGCGTCGGCGACCACGTGGTCGCTTCGGGAATGTTCGGGCTGAACTCGAGGATGGGGCCCTGGACCGTGGCGTATCCCGAGTCAAAGTCGGCAGAGGCGTCGAACGCCGGCTCGATCGCCCACTCGAAGGTCGGGTTCAGGGAGATCTCATCGCCGGGCTGGAGCCCGACCGGCACGATCTCGCGGAGGTAGCTCGAGGTGAACAGCCCGTCGATGTTGACGCGAAACGCGAACATGCTCGTCTGCGAGGTCACGCCGTCCTTGATGGACAGCGTCCAGTCGCCCGCTGTCGCCTCGGTGGTGATGGCGAAGAGGTGATCGAGTATGTAACTGCTCGAGGTGCTTCCGAACCAGTTGCCAGCGAAGGTGAATTTGCCGGAGGGCGAGGTCACCTGGATGAGGTTGCTCGGATGTTGTGTGTTCGTGAACCCGTCCACATCCACGAATGGATGGAGGGTGACACCGGAGAACCACCCCTCGTACCGGGTGCGCGTGAATTCGAGGTTGAGCGCCACCTCGAAGTCGGCGGCGGCCCAGGGCGCGATGGTGAGCATCGCGACGGAAGCAACGCTGGCGCGAGCGAACGCGTGGACCATGGTGAGGTTTCCCGTGAGGAACTGACTCCGCTCCACCAGTGCGGGGTGGGGCACCATCGAGAGTACCGCGGGATCCGGAGCGGGCAAGGCCCGCGCCCGAACTCCGGTGCGACCCGGGGCGGAACAGGGCGCCGCGATCGGGAAAATCGGGGAAGGGGGGAGGGCGCCCCATCCGCGGGCGTGCCGGGTGGTGCGCTGGCAATCTGGGCAAAAAAAGAACCGGGCCACCCTTTCGGATGGCCCGGCGTGGATTCGCGTTTCAGATCGTCAGATGCTCAGAAGAGCAGCTGGAACTGGAAGCGGATGTTGACCTCGCCGTCGTTGGTGGAACCGAGGTAGCCAACGAGGGTGTTCGGCCCGGAGAGCGGGTCGAAGTCATCGACGAAGTACTGCACGTCGAAGGTGAACTTCGCGGCGTGACCATGCCAGTACCAGTTCACACCAGCGGTGATGGTCTGGAAGATGTCGTTGTTGGCGCCGGTGGCACGCTCATCGTCGTCGATGAAGGTGGCATCGTACCGGGCGAAGAACTCCCAGTCGGTCTCGGGGATGAAGATACCGCCCTGGACGATGACGCCGTAGTCGGCGAAGTCCTGGTCGGCCTCATCGCCGGTGATGTTATTGGTGGTGAAGTCGGAGAAGTCGGTGTAGGCGCCGTAGCCAGCCACGAACGCGTTCCAGCCGTCGCCCTCGAGGGAGACGTCAGCGGTCCAGGCGTAGTAGGTCACATCGCCGGACGAGCCGCCGCCGGTCACGACCACACGGTCCTCGTCGGTCCACTGGATGTGGCCGCCGACGCCGAACATGGCGAAGAACTCGGAGCCGGGCATCGAGGTGAAGTCCTCGGCCTGCTCCCAGGTGCCCGCGAACTTGATCTCGCCACGAGCGGTGAAGGCGATGTCCGCCTCGCCGCCGAACTGCGAGCCCACGGAGGGGAACACGCCAACGAGGCCGCCCGTGCCGCCGTCGTCGTACGCCGCGGAGATGGTCGTCTTGGAGGTGTAGTCGGTGTTGGCGGTGTTGAAGCCGTCAGAGAACGACGCGATGACGCGCCAATCCTCGGCCTTGTACCCGAACTCCATGCCCTGCGAGTCGCCCTGGTCGAACGTCTCGCCGGTCAGCGAGCGGTCACCCGCGAGCTGGTACTGGTCGTCGATGTTCTTTTCACGGGCGAACTGGATGCGGTACTGACCCCACTTGGCGTGGAAGCCGTTGTCCCACAGGTACCCGACGTACGCCCACTGGACGTTGAACGAGCCCTCATCGGGCGCGAACGACGAGATCAGGACGTTGTAGAAGAGGTTGGGGTTCACGATGTGACCGTTGAACCCGATCTTCGTGCGGCTGGTCTGGTAGCCGCTCTCGAAGTCATCGGAAGAACCGGGGAAGCCCGGGACATTCTCGCCGCCATCGCGGAAGTTCAGGTTGTAACGGAACTGGACCTGTCCATACACGTTCAAGCGGAAGTTGCCGCTCGAATCCTGCAGGAAGAACCCGTCGTCCCAACCACCGGTGCCGCCAGCCTGAAGGCTGGAACGGGTCTCGGCGTCGGCGAGCATTTCCGAAACAATGGCACGAACCTCGTCGGCATTCGTGTACGACTGGGGCTGACCCTCGGCCGCGTACGCGCTACCGAAGGCGCCCGTGGTCGCCACGGCGCCGGCGAGCAGACTCAGCTTACGTGTCTGGCTCATCGAGACATTCTCCTTGCAACACGGCGGCAGAAGGGGCTACACAGCCCTTGCCTTGCTCCACCTCCGAGCGACAAAGCCCGGATGTGAGGTGGAGCTGTCGTCTGCGATTCAAAGTTCCAAACCCGGACAGACACTCTGTCCGGGACAATTTCCCAAGTGAGTGGCCGCTATCCTAGATCGGTCGGATAGCGAACGCAAACCATTCCGAGAGATTCCTTCGACGGATTGGCGTCCGGAAACCCAGAAAAACCCGGCATCGTCCGCAAATCTTTGCCGGGGGGCACCGGGCCCCCATTTGCTCCACATGGTCCGATAACAATCAGCCGCGGTTCCTGCGCCGGCCCACCGCTTCGGGCCCCGATCCGGCCTCAGACAGGCTGGAGCTCGAGGAGCTGCAAGGCCTTGTTGGCAATCGACTTGTGGTCGATGTGCGTCATCTGCAGGATCTCCTCCGGCGTCTTGGCGGACTTCGGGATCCGGTCGATGTAGGCCTGCACCAGCGGGAACCCATCCCCGGATGCGGTGATGGCATCCGCCACCGCCGACCCGATCGAGGCGCCGTAGTTGTCCTCCACCGTCAACACCCGTCCACCGGATGCCAACACCACGTCGAGCAGTTTCTCCTGGTCAAAGGGCAGGGAGTACAGGTCGACCAGGGAGGCCGAGACCCCCGCCTTGTCCAGATCGTCGATCGCCTTGTTGGCCTCGTGCACCATGTACCCCGCGGCGATGATCACCATGTCGCGGCCCTCCGCCAGCACCTCGAAGCCGCCGAGGTTGAACACCACATCGTCGTTGTAGAGGAACTCGGTGTCCGGACGGAGCGTCCGCATGTAGCACGCGCCCTCGTACTCGGCCATCACGCCGGTCAGCGCGTACGCCGCGTAGGCATCGGACGGCTGGAGCACGTAGCACGCCGGGTTGCCGCGATGATCCTTCACGGTCGAGAGCGACCGGAACCACGCGATGTCGGGCAGCGACATCTGGCTGGGACCGTCGGCGGCGAGCGAGGCGCCGGCGTGCGATCCGACGATCTTGATGTTCGCGCCCGAGACGATGGCCATCTCGATCTGGTCGTAGGCACGCGTGAAGAACTTCGCGAAGGTCGAGCAGAACGGGATCTTTCCCGCTGCCGACAGCCCCGCGGCGACGGAGATCATGTTCTGCTCGGCGATGCGGCACTCGACGAAGCGCGGCGCCAGCGCCGAGTTCTTGGCGAAGTCCTCGGCGAACGTGGAGTTCGAGACATCGGCATCGAGCACCACCACGCGGTCGTTGACCTGGCCGAGCGCCTGCAGCGCGATGCCATAGGCGCGACGGGTGGCCATGCGTCCGGCCTGGAGCACCGACTGCATGTCGCGCGCCTTCATGGCCGCGGAGAAGGGGGGCAGCTCGCCGAGGCGGATCTCGCGGATCGGCGCCTGCGCCGGCGGCTGGATGGTGAAGGCATCGGAGGTGGCCAGCGAGGAGGTGAGCTCCTGGCGGCGCTCGGCCAGTTCGCCCTCCACCTTCACCAGCTGATCGCCCTTGACGACCTTGCCGTGGTAGTTGCCGGCCTGCAGGGTGGGGGAGCCCCATCCCTTAATAGTTTTGGCCACGATCGCCATGGGGGCCTTGCCGGTGCCCGCCGAGACCTCGGCGAAGGCCTCGAGGGCGGCCTTGATCTGGTTGGGGCTGTGGCCGTCGATGGTCTGGACCGTGAACCCGGTGGCCTCGAGCTTGGCGGCGATGCGCTCGGCCGACTGCTGGTCGGAGACCCGGCCGGTCTGGCCGTAGCCATTGCAGTTGAAGATCGGCAGGACGTTGGTGAGCTTGTGCTCGACGATGAAGTCCATGGCCTCGGCGATCTGGCCCTCGCGGGACTCGCCATCGCCGATGATGCAATAGATACGGCGGTCGTTCTTGTCGACGCGGGCGGCGACGCCCAGACCGGCGGCGACCGAGAGGCCCTGGCCGAGGGACCCGGTGGCAGCGTCAAAGAAGGGGAATCCGACCACCGGATTGGGGTGGCCGTCCAGCAGCGAGGTGCCCTCGCGGAGGGTCTTGAGGTCATCGATGGTGAGCGGGCGGCGGTTGTCGGGGTCGGCACCGACCATCACGCCCAGTTTGGCGCACGCGGCGTACACGATCGGGACCGCGTGGCCCTCGGACAGGATCAGGCGGTCGGAGGTCG